>DASRQG010000242.1:0-29815 GCA_035645995.1 Mariniphaga sp.
TTGCATTGCTGGGAGGAAATGACCCGGCATTACGCCTGGAATTTGCAAAACACCTTCTCGCAGCATCAATCATGGCAGCTCCGGCTGCAATTGTATTTTCAAAGATGTTGGTGCCTCCAACTGAAGCGATTAACAAACAAATTGATGTTAACCGCGATAAAATTGGCAGCAACGTTTTGGATGCTATTACCAACGGTACAAGCGAAGGGATAAAACTGGCTGTTAATGTGGCGGGTATGTTGCTGGCTTTTATAGCATTTATTGCCATGTTCAATTTTATAGTTGGAAAGATTGGTCAGTGGACAACGCTCAATGATCTGATTGCAGAAGGCACCAAGGGCCAATACGAAGGGTTGTCACTACAATTCATTCTGGGATATACCTTCGCTCCATTGATGTGGCTTACAGGTGTTAGTGTTCAGGACATTGTTCTGGTAGGCCGCCTGCTGGGCGAAAAGCTTATACTCACTGAGTTTATTGGTTATATCAGTCTGGCCGAATTAAAAGCCTCAGCCGCTTTTTCCGATCCGAAATCGATCATAATGGCTACATATATACTCTGTGGATTTGCAAACTTCTCTTCAATAGGTATACAGATCGGAGGGATTGGTGCCCTCGCCCCCGGAAGAAGAATTTTGTTGTCGAAATATGGAGTTCCGGCCTTGATTGGAGGTACCCTTGCTTCATTAATGTCAGCAACAATAATCGGCATGATTATGGGTTGACTTTATCCTGAGGAATTACAACACGGCATCAAATTCGCTGTAATTTATTCATAACCGGACGTCAGGTAGAATTTAACCAATTCTGAAAAGTATGGAGACTTTTATTGGCTGCAGCGGTTTTTACTATGCTAACTGGAAAGGCAGATTCTATCCGGAAAGAATACCAGGGAACAGATGGCTTCATTATTATTCAACTATTTTTAATACCGTTGAAATCAATAATACCTTTTACCGGATGCCGGAGGAGAAAAATTTGAAAAGCTGGATGAACCAGACTCCGCCTGATTTTAAATTCACCATAAAGGCTAATCGTTATTTCACACATCAAAAGAAGCTGGTTATCGATGACGACTTCAGAAAGCAGCTTAATAATTTCACAGAAACTATAAAGGTTTTGGACAATAAGCTGGGCTGTATGCTATGGCAGCTGCCGGGAAATTTACACAAAGATATCTCAAAACTTAAAGAATTATGCATACTGCTGAATCATCCCATAGACCATATATTTGAATTTCGCCATCCTTCATGGTTTACTGAAGAGATATTCACACTGCTAAGCGAACACAACATTGGTTATTGTATGTTGTCAGCTCCGGGTGGACTTCCCGAGATAGCACGAGCGACCGCTTCAACGGCATATTTAAGATTTCATGGAAAACAAGCCTGGTACAGGTATAACTATTCAGAGGAAGAGCTTAAAACCTGGCACAACAGAATTGAAAATCTCAAAAACCTCACGAAGATATTCGTTTATTTCAACAACGATTATGATGCAAGAGCTGTAGAAAATGCAAAAATGCTTATCAGAATGTTTGAGTAATACCTGCTGTGCTACTATTCTACATTGTCTGAGTAAATCTTCTACAGACTACTGACAAACCTGAAAAAAGTTGATTGGTATTTAAGAATACACAACTTGGCACAGTTTTCTAATAATGAAGTTATAGAAAGTCCGGAAAATAATGCATCTTACGTAGCTGGAAAGCACTCAGAAGATGACTAATTATTATCCGGGAAATTTTGAACACAATCCTTAAATAGCAAACTATTATGGCATTTAATTTAACAAGTAAAGCTTTTGAACATGGTGCTGCAATACCTGACAAACATTCTTGCAAAGGAGAAGATTTACCACCTCCGTTAAGTTGGGATGAAGCACCTGGAGGAACGGTAACTTTTGCACTTATTCTTGAAGATCCTGATGCACCGGGTGGGACTTTTCTTCATTGGCTCATTTACAATATTCCACCTGACGCAAAAGAGTTAAATGATGTTTCACCAGCTCAAAAAAACCTCAAGAATGGTGCTATTCAGGCTAAAAATGATTTTGGCAAAACCGGATACGGAGGCCCTTGCCCACCCAAAGGAGAAGAACACAGATATTTCTTTAAACTCTTTGCGCTTAAAAAGAAACTTCAACCAGAGTCGATCCGGAAAATTGAAGATTTTTATCATGCCATTAAGTCAATCACTATTGACAAAGCTGAATATATGGGAAAATTCAGGTTATAGTAAAATTCATTTTTAAATCTGTTATTTTATAATAAAAGGAGAAGCAGAAGCTATCTGTTCTTCCTTTATAATATTTTCCCGGGCGGATCATATTACCGGAAGCCTATTCCTTAATAAATCTAATTGCTCTGGCTACCCTATCTTCTACAGGTTCTTCATCAGTTAGTAATACCAGATGATGATCACTTTCCGGCTCAAATTCCTGTTCCATCAGTTTATATTGTTCAAAACCAATATTATTATGCCTCCTGGTTTTTCTCAATCTTTTTTTGACAGTCGATTCGTCAGCACGCAACTCTATCAGATAAATCGGTTCATCAATTTCAACAGCAATATTTTTAACCATTTCACGTCGAATTGATTTAATAAATACACCCTCAACAATCACCTCATGCTTTCCCCTTAACTCGATCATTATTTGTTTATACAACTCATTATATATTTGTTGCTGAGTAGATTCATCATTTACTCCTTTAGCATTAAGCTTATCCCGGATCATATCCTCACTTAAATGTACAGCATTCAGCTTTTTAGCTAAAAGTTGGGCAAAAAATGATTTCCCGGTTCCAGGTAATCCATAAACTAGAATGATCATTTGACTTATATTTATTTTAAATTATGATCGGCCAATCTACTTCAGCCGGAGTCAAGTAAAATATCTGATGTTAAAATGCATACAACTCCCTGTTCACATTGTCAACAGGGAGTTCTGTGATTGCTGCGTATCACATTGTAGGGCACTATATTTTGCCCTACGATCAATTATGGGTATAATTATGAAGAGAGAAAAAAAGTTTTCCGGAGAACTATCTTTCAATTTCAAAAGAAATTTTCGCATTAACTGCATAAGTAACAACCTGATTGTTCTCAACAGATGCTTTCATTTCTTTTACATAAACAGACTTTATGTTCTTAACTGTTTTTGAGGCTTCTTCTACAGCTTTTCTTGTGGCATCTGAAAAGCCTTTATCAGATACTGCAATAACTTCGATAATTTTAACCAATCTTTCCATTGCGTTTAATTTAATGTGTTGAAAATTACTTTGAAGCAAGAGATACCAAAACCAATCCAAACAAGCTTCAGTAATAAGATTTTTATTACAATAAGGTAACTACTAGTGAAATCGGCTGTTTTAAAGTGAAAAAGCTTAAGGAAGTTTCAAACTTATCAGTGTTGCATTTACGATACACATGTGTAATACTTCTACAGAAATGATCGTAAGAAATAAAATCAACATTTTTAACAATGAAACGCAACCATTTCTGAAGGTATAGTATCATACCTAATATTAACACTAAAAAATGAATCGAAAAATGAGAAACAGAAAATTATTATTTACAACGATTGCCGGAATTTTAGCTGCAGCATTTACTTCGTGTATTGATGATCCGGAACCGGCTCCGCTAGATGCAATGTCAGATGCCTATATACAAAAGAAAGTAGAAGACGGAGTTGAAAAATATGCTTTAGGATTATGGGTATTGGCCAACAAAAATCTTGACACAGTAATAGTTGAAGGACCGGAAGATGAAACATGGGAGTTAAGTGCAGAAAATGAAAATGATCTTCGCGTTTTCAGATATAAAATTGAGGATGAAGACTATACAGAGACAATACCTGCCGAGGGAGATTACAGCTTTAAGGTTACCAGTACTCAGGAAGGTGAAACACCCATTACAGTTAAAGACAAATTAACAGATAAAGTACTAGATGTAGCCACTATTGATTCAACTAAATTCACAAATTCAGGTCTTGATGTTCATTGGCAGGTAGTATCAAATGCCGATAACTATGTAATCAGGATGTTTGATGAAGATGACAAGATGATTTATCAAGGCCCTTACCAATTAGGCAATAAAGACAAATTTACAGTTGAAAAGACCGGAAATTATTGGGCAACCGGCTTTTCACCACAAGAAGGTGACACTTATCGTTTGGAACTGTTAGCCATCTTATTTGAAACAGGAATTAGTGAATCTGAAGAAATGTACAATGTTCAGTCTATTTCAATTGCAACGTCTGAAATAGAGTGGGAAGACTAGCCATATTTTTCCATTAAAGCTAAAGGATGTCTTAAAAAAAAGATATCCTTTTTTTTTGATTTGAACCGTGGGCGCTCTATTTTAAACTTTAATTGTGATTTTTTGCTTCGTTAATTTTAATCATAAAACATTTAACTTTTCCTTGTACATTTGCACCTTAAGTTTTTTAAAGAATTCAGATAGATAAAAGACATGGAAATTCCAAGCAAATATTCTCCGGCAGAAGTTGAAGAAAAATGGTACAAATACTGGATGGATCACAAATTATTTCATTCAGCTCCTGATGACAGGGAATCATATACTATTGTAATTCCACCACCTAATGTAACAGGTGTTCTGCACATGGGGCATATGCTCAACAATACAATTCAGGACATATTGGTGAGGCGGGCGAGGATGACAGGAAAAAATGCCTGTTGGGTACCCGGAACTGACCATGCATCGATTGCTACAGAAGCAAAAGTGGTTAATAAACTTCGATCTGAAGGAATTGACAAATATGACCTAAGCAGGGAAGAATTTTTGAACCATGCCTGGGAATGGACCCATAAGCACGGAGGGATTATTCTTGAACAATTGAAAAAACTTGGGGCCTCGTGCGATTGGGAAAGAACTGCCTTTACGATGGATGAAATCAGAAGCGAATCGGTTATAAAAGTTTTTGTTGATTTATACAATAAAGGCCTTATTTATCGCGGGGTAAGAATGGTGAACTGGGACCCCTCAGCCAAAACAGCTTTATCAGATGAAGAAGTAATCTATAAAGAGGTACAATCAAAGCTTTACTATCTGAAATATAAAATTGAAAATGAAGACGGCTATGTAACAATTGCTACAACACGTCCTGAAACTATTTTAGGTGATACGGCAGTATGTGTAAATCCATCAGACGATCGGTTCAAACATCTTAAAGGAAAAAGGGTATTGGTGCCACTGATTAAAAGGTCGATCCCGATTATAGAGGACGATTATGTTGATACGGAATTTGGAACCGGCTGTTTGAAAATCACTCCTGCTCACGACATTAATGACTATGAAATAGGCTTACGTCACAATCTGCCTTCAATCGATATATTTAATGATAACGGGACTCTGAATGCTGCTGCCGAGATATTTATCGGAGAAGAAAGGTTTGCAGTGAGGGAAGCTATTATACCAGAACTTGAAAAAGCCGGTAATCTTTTAAAAATGGAAGATTACACCAATAAAGTTGGGTTCTCGGAACGTACCGATGTAGTAATAGAACCCAAACTCTCTGTACAGTGGTTTCTCAAGATGGAAGAACTTGTAAAACCTGCTTTGGAAAATGTATTGAACGACACGATAAAGTTTCATCCTTCAAAGTTCAAAAACATATACCGTCATTGGATGAGCAATATTAAAGATTGGTGCATTAGCCGACAGTTGTGGTGGGGACATCAGATTCCGGTGTATTACCTGCCCAATGGTAAATATGTATGTGCAGAAAGCAAAGAGCAGGCACTTAAACTTGCGATTGAAAAAACAGGAAATACCAAACTAACAGTAGAAGATCTGAAACAGGATGAAGATGTATTAGACACCTGGTTTTCGAGTTGGTTATGGCCAATGTCGGTTTTTGACGGAATAAGAAAACCGGGTAATAAAGAATTGCAATATTATTACCCTACCTCTGATTTGGTAACAGCACCTGATATTATATTTTTTTGGGTAGCCAGGATGATCATTGCCGGATATGAATACGAGAACCAATATCCGTTTAAGAACGTATATTTCACTGGAATGGTCAGGGATGCTCAGCGAAGGAAAATGTCGAAATCGTTGGGTAATTCTCCGGATCCACTTGATCTGATTGCCAAATATGGTGCTGACGGAGTACGTGTAGGCATGCTGCTATGTTCACCGGCAGGAGGAGATCTTCTGTTTGATGAAAGCCTGCCACAACAAGGTGCAGGATTCTCTACAAAAATATGGAACGCTTTCAGGCTCGTGAAGAGTTGGCAGGTATCGAATGAAACAGACCAACCCGAACATTCTAAACTCGCAATTGAATGGTTCCATACTAAATTAAAAGAGGTTGTTTCAACTCTTGATACGCAATTCAAACAATTCCGGATATCAGAGGCACTGATGACTGTTTATACCACTGTACGTGACGAATTCTCAGGGTGGTTGCTCGAAATTGTTAAACCTGCTTACAAGCAACCGATTGATAATTTAACATATATTCAGGTTGTCGAATTATTTGACCAGCTTTTGCGCTTGATGCATCCTTTCATGCCATTTATAACAGAAGAAATTTGGCAATTACTTTCAGAACGTAAAAAAGGTGAGAGCATCATGACTGAACAGCTTCCGGCAGTTACTTCTTATGATGCGGATTTACTGATTGCTTTTGAAAATGTTAAAGACACAATTTCAGGCATACGTAAAATCAGAACGGATAAAAATATTCCAAATAAAGATGCCTTGCAGTTGAAAGTACAAAGGGGAGATAAAGGTTATGAAGAAAAATATAACAGTGTAGTTGTAAAGCTGGCAAATTTGACAGAACTCAATTTGGTATCGGAAGAAGTTAATGGCGCTGCTTCATTTCGTGTAAAGTCAACCAACTATTATGTTCCGATGGAAGGTTTGATTGATGTTGAAGAAGAGTTAAAAAAACTTACAGAAGAACTGACCTACACTAAAGGCTTTTTAGTTTCAGTAATGAAGAAACTGAGTAATGAACGATTTGTCAATAATGCTCCGGAGGCAGTGGTAGCGAAGGAAAAAGCCAAACAGGCAGATGCTGAAGCTAAAATAAAGGTATTGGAAGAGCGAATTGCAGGAATGAAATAACCCGTTCATTCATTTTTTGAACTCGTTCCAGGTAAAAATAATAGGGAGAGCTTTTTGGGGCACAGACACCAGCAGATGGATCACAAATGTATGGAAATATGCCCCATAGTATATCGAAACCAATGCATCTGTAAAATACCATATACCAAACCCGGCAACAATAGCATTTCTTGCCCAACGTTCCTTTTTACGGAAAGGATACTGTGCAATACATGCCAACAGAAAATAACATACAAAAATAGTTGCTCCCATCGGTCCTAAGATGAATGTATAAAAAGTTTGTGTACTATCCGGGAACATATTCTGATTATAAAATAATTGAGCAAGCATACGGTGGTAAGGACGGAAAATTGCATTGTTCCCAAAAAACGCCAATACCAGGCCAAAAAGGGCAAACAACAAGCTGGTATAATACAACCATTTTTGCCAGAACAGGAACTTCCTACTATTATGATTGACGGCCTCCATTACGATTAATAATAAACAAGGTATGCAAATAAGCTTTCAGTTCTTCTGCCCCAGGTTCATCGGAACGACAGGCTACTACCATATCGGGCCGTATTAAATACCATCCCTCCGTATTAATTCCAAATCTAAGATATATATTGCTAGTATCCTGATTAAATGGTAATACAATAGACGATAAAACATCCTGATATCCTTTTATTGCATTTAACAACAAATCGGTATTAACCTTGTCTCCAAATATCAATAATAGAAATTTTCCATTCTGGACTTTATCCTGAAGTGATACAATATTTCCTTTCTCGATATAATTTAAAAAAGGAAGTTTTTCGCCCGGTTTGGGTGCCGACATATAAATTGTTCTTGAAGCATCCTTATTGAGGAGGTTTAATCCATATGTGATACCTGTACCAGAGAGTTTTTTGAAGAAATATTCTGCCACTGAATTAAATTTCAATGCTTTAAAAAACAATTTCAATAGAACAGGCAGCAAACTTTGCCGGAAAATTTTATAATGTGGCAAACCCGAAGCTGCCAATTTAAAGTAGCTTCCGGAGCGTTTACATATTTTTTCGGCAACCGGTTGCCTCTCTTTTTCATAAGTATCGAGCACCTGTGGGACTAATTTATTTTGGGAGACCAATCCAATCTTCCAGGCCAGATTATGAGCATCCTGAAGCCCGGTATTCATTCCCTGCCCTCCGACAGGAGTGAATACATGTGCAGCATCACCCACGAGAAAGCATCTGTTTTTACTAAATTGATTTGCATATTTACTATGAGAATAAAATACTGAAAACCAGCCCGGATTTTTAAGATTTGCCCCTAATCCGGTTTTTCGATTAAACAATCCGGCCACTTTTTCAAAGGTGTACTGCCTGTTATTATTTCTCATACCATATATTGAAGTATCAATTCTCCAGCGTCCCACAGTAAGCGGAAAAAATCCTGCAGTTGCATGCTTAGAAAAGGCAAAACCAAGTTCTCCGGGCTGAAAATCAACATCAGCATCACATTCTATTATAGTCAGTTTGGTACGATGCGTTTTACCTTTAAAAGAAATATTTAATAAATCACGGATTCTGCTTTTATCACCATCGGCAGCAATCAGATAAGATGTTGTAATAATTTCAAGTTTTCCTTGTGGCAATCGTAATGTTACCTCAACCTCATTTTCCTGATCATGCAAATCAACCACTTCAGTACCCCATTCAACATTATGCCCATTCTCTTTTAAAAAATCAAGAAGTAATACTTCTGTTTTTGATTGTTCTATCATTAAAATAAACGGGAAAGCTGATAGGTTAGTAGCTTTATTAAAAATATCGAAACTCGAGGATTCTTTCCCATTAAATAATACCCTTAAACCTTTCACAACAGTGCCTTGCCGGAACATTTTTTCTGTCAATCCCAGTTGTTGAAAAATCTCGAGGGTACGGGTATATATAATCATAGCTCCGGAATGAGAGGAAGGTTGTGGTTTTTTTTCAACAATCCGAAAAGGCACATTGAGCAACGACAATTGACAGGCAGTCATCAAACCTGCAGGCCCTGCTCCTGCTATTATTACAACCGGTTGATTATTATTCTTTTCCATTTTAAATACCATTAAATTTTAAAACGCTGATCATTGCCAATTGGCAGTCCCACAACAAGAAAACGAAAAAATCGACGGTAATAAATATTGTATTTGGTAATTCCTGCTTTTTGCAATAAACCTGCAATTTCGCGCTTCTTAAACCCCCTGAGAACAGACACTGGCCCATCATGTTTCGACAGGTTACTCCCTCTCAAAATATTAGTAGAAAATTTAGCTGCATAATAAGCAATTGCCGTTCGTTGTAGATCATTTACAACAAATCCTTCCTTTGCAACACAACCTATATGGTTGAAGAGTTCTATGAGTTCAACATTAGAAAGATGATGACAAAACAATGCACTGTGATATATGTCTGCAGATTCTGACTTTAAAATACCCCTGTAATCACCCACTACTCCACTAATTTCAGGATGATTTTTACATTTTTTGTTTAAAAAGCGAATGGCATGTTCACTCTTATCTATACCTGTAAGTTTCAGTCGATATCCCTTTTTTCGGGCCCACTTAGCTATAAATAAAAGCCAGTCACCACTACCGCATCCAAGATCCATAATGTGATAGACTCTGTTTTTATTTTTTAATAATTGACGTACTCCTTCAGTACTGATTGCGTGTCCACCGGTATAACGATTCAGTAAATCCAGCTCTTTAAGATTCTCAACCAGTACTTGAGGAGAAACATCAGGTGCATCTATAAGTTCATCCTGCATGGAACGATGAATAAATTTACGGTTCATAATGATATACAGCAATATCAACACTAATCCCGGGGCCAAACCCTATAGCTAAAACTTTTTCACCGGGCTTAAGATTCTTTTCCATAATTCTGTTCAGAATGAATAAGATGGTAGAAGACGACATGTTCCCATAATCCTTCAAAACATGATAAGAGTCTTCCAGCGCATCTTTTTCGAGATCTAAATGGAGTCGGACCTGATCAAGAATTTTTCTGCCACCCGGATGAACAGCCCAAATCACAGAATCAAGGGGAATTAAATCCAATTTCCTGGTAGCCTCTTCAATAAATTGATTCAAGTTTTTCCCAATAAAAGAAGGCAATTCAGGATTTAAAATCATTTCAAAATTTAAAGGTTTGACATTCCATCCCATCAAGGCTTTCCCATCACCTAATACATCTGAATAAAAATTATTTATTCCTAAACCATTAACATTATGCTTCTGTGCAATTTCATCCGACACGATCAGGGCTGCTGCAGCACCATCACTAAATATTGTGTTGGATAAAAGATTATCGTTGTTGTTTTTAGGTTGGAAATGAATGGTACATAATTCGACACATACAACCAATACCCTTGCTTTACTATCGGATCGCGCAAAAGCATCAGCAATTTTTTGGGCAGGGAATGCTGCATTACAGCCTAAAAAATTTATTGAAGTATGAAATATGGTATCAGGAAGATTTAAATTCTCCATAAGTTCTGTTTCCAGTCCTGGCGAATAAATGCCTGTGCAGGTAACTGTAATAAGATGTGTAATTCCAAACGACAGAATATCGGTATTCAGCTTATTGAATAAATTCTCTATTGCATGCATTGCAAGACCGGCAGCATTTTTCTTGTACAAGTTCATTCTCATTTCCACATTAGGGCTTCCGTTTCCAAAAAATAAATTATTTTGACTATGGTTGCTAAAATCAGGTACCACAGAATAACGGGTATTGATACTACTTGAATGAAATAGTATTCGCAGCTTACGAGATACTGTGTCATCATTGTATGCCTGACTCATATACTCCAGAATCTGATCCTGTGAGGCAGCAAATTCGGGAACTGCCACTCCTGTAGAGATAATCCTGCTCATCTTAACACTAAACTATTCGGTTACTTATTAATACGATCAGAAAGAATGTATTCATACATGCTGAAGACAACAAGTTTGCTTTCATAGTGTTTTCAAAATTTGCATAGATATTATTGCGACTCACTTTTATAAACCACTGATTTAAAAAAAGTATTACAGGGAAAATTATCACAGGAAAGAGAAACAATGCCAGATACTGAAGGGTTATTGCAAAATAAACCGACATCAGGATTGTTCCAATCAGAAAGAGACCTCCTGAAAATAAAAATGTTCCGCGGTAACCCAACATATAACTTAAACTATATACTCCATCTTTCATGTCTGCTTCGTGTTGATATATTTGCGTAATTGGATACATGCTGCCAATAAATAAGCTGGACACAATCATGCATACTATAGTATGAGAATTAAGAATATCGTTTACAGGGCGTGATGTAATTGCCACTGCAGACATTAAATAAACAAAACCGCCTTGAAACAAAAAGACTGTCAGGAAACCAATAACAGGAAATTTTTTGAGACGAATGCCCCTGTAGCTATACATCCTCGACATGGTTATATATAACAATACCATCAATCCAAAAAGAAGCGAAATAATGAGTGCGAGGATAATTGCAAGGATATCGAAGAGGTTTGTCACATAAAACAAATTACGAGTTACTTTTGGAGGATATTTCAACCCTCCGATACTTGATTCATCACGGTCCTGATAACTATTATAACCATTACCTGAAGGAAAAATTAGCAGATGTAATATAGTAAAAGAGAAAATTGTGTTGAACCAGTTTATATGATCTGACTGACTGAGAGCAAACAGAAAAACGGGAAGCAGAAAAAAAGAGAAAGGGAAACGCAGATGCTTAATAGTATCCTTATCAAACCAATTTATTATTGGTAATTTTCTCATTCACTGAAAGTATTTTAATAATATAACCACTTCAATCTATATCTGTTAATTTTTATATTTGTTATATGTCCAGTTGTTTAACGTCCCAAACAATACATGGGCAGCAAGAAGCTGGCTATAAAAATGCATTCGATTTACTTTGGGTGATTTGGGATGTAAAGAAAATGCAATGTTCCAGACTGCAATTCCAATTAAACCGTTTAAGAACCCCATCACTGCGCTGGTAACAGTGTCTGCCTTTAAATTTAGCCTTTGCCAAGCCAGATAATAGCATGAAGAAAAGAAGATCCCAACCAAATAATGAATAAGATATCCGAAAGGATGGTGCTTTCTCTTCTCCGATTTATTAGGAAAGGTTAACCGGTTCAGTTGTGCTGTTTCAAGAAATCTTTCCTTAAAAACAACTGCTAATAAATAACTGAATAAGGTCATTCCTGTGGTTGAAATGACAGCCATTCCAAGAATTTTTTTCATGTGCTTCAGGTATTTAATGCTAAAACCAGCATAACAGCCAATTGTTCAATTGCACAGTAACAACAACATTAAGCCTGAAACAAGATACCTAAAGTGTTTGAATCAGAACATGATAATTTTCTTAAGCAAATAAAATAAAACCATTTGTTTTAAAGTTTCACAGTCGTACTCTTCCCGGCATAAACACCCTGAGGCATGTTCAGCACAATAATAGTTTTATTTTGCTTTTTATCAGTAATGCATGTAAACCCTTCACCTTTCGCATTGTAAATACCGGGAAGGGTAACTACCATCTTACTTAACTTCCGGGAAGGGTCTGATACAGAAAGTTCTTCAATTTTATTTTGATTCCTCTTAATCATAACCATTCCGGGGCTGGACAATTCAATGATATCTCCCTTTACAAATTCTGCAACTGCAGCTGTGTAGAAAACATATTGGTACATTTCAAGGTCATTATGCTTCACGGCCTGAACTTGATCTGTATTTGAGATGATTTCAATATTTCGGTTATTGCTGCTGGTTTGCTTCAATTCCTGTTCATTAACTCCCGGGACTACAATATACCGGTATGACTCATTAGAAGGCCCGGCCCCATGATCAAACCACAGTTTAAATACATCTTCGGAAACCAATTCGGTTGAAATATTTTTCTGATCCGTGATATCAGACCATCGCCCATTCTCGGTCTGATTCGACAGGTGGACGGTTGCAGGATCCGGAAGTATATACCCTACCTTATCATGATAAATCCATTTTGCATTCTCCAACACTCTGTTCCCATTTGGAAGTTTTTTCACTTCATCATTCTCCATTACGGTAACATCACTTCTCAGTAGAGCCTGATTTATAGTAGTTACCACCGGTAGTTTTTTTGTTGATCGAATTCCAGTTCCCAGGCATACATATTCATCATCGAAGAAAAACCATGATTTTTTAGCTTCAGTCATGTCATGAGGACTTTTAAAATCAAACACAACAGCACCATACATTCCATCGGTAACCGCACCTACAAAATCGGTTAACCCATCTTTTTGAATTTCTTCAGGCGCATGTAATTCAGGCTTTTGTAAGATAGTTGTACCTGAAATTTTCTGCCAATCATACACAGGCCATATATTATGATATTCATCTCCATTCAGCATCAGATAATTTGTACCATCTGCCCTGTGATGAGTAGGCTTACCGGGTCCATTATAAGGAACTTCCATATTTCTGTTACGAGTAGAAAACATCCTCACAGTAGTATAAAAACCGGGACGCTGAAATACGAAATGTTCAGTTTGCCAAAAGAACTTGGCGAATGAAGCTGAAGGCTTACTTTCACCTTTCCTCAACCGTATGATCTCTTGCAACTCGTCCTGTCTGTAATTGGTACTGTGCAGCAGACGTTCTATCTCAGTTATTCCTTTAGGCCTGAACGAGGCTTTGCTGGTAATACTTCTGTTTTTGACACTAACATCATCATAAATTCCATAAACCTGTTGTTTATAAATACCATCAAGATAATAGTCAACCAATTGATTGATCTTATCAATTGAAAAAGCATACTCAGTACCTGACACATAATATGACCATTCTCCAAATGCGTTTGCATATTTCCCATAACCGTAGGAGGTTGTATTATTAACCCTGTCGACCCTGTGATGAAAACTATAATCATGCTGCATACCCCTTTCACCGGTTGAGAATTTTATCTCCCCCTCGATGATTCGAATCACTTCGTCAAAAGCTGCTTTGTCTTCGATAAAAAGTAAATTTTTAGCCAGAATCCCTGCAATCACAATCCTGTCGCCGCTTGGTCGTGCTCCCGAAGCGTTAAGATGAGCCCTGCCAATAATAGGTTGTGCTTTTTCAACCAGGTCTTTGGGTAGCTTTTCTCCAACAATCAGCATTAAATTTACCAGATTGGTAGGTGTAGAAATTTGATTGTTGTGCCAATTATCGCCAAAGAAATCATTTTCAACCCAATATTTTAACCCCTTAATAATAACCTGAAGTACTTTTTTATCCTTATAATATTCAGAAGTCTTCGTTTTATAAGCTGTTGCCAGACTCACAAGATTTCCGGTATGCCGGCGGTGAGGAAAACCAGCTGTACGACTTAGATCTTCATAATTGATCCCTTTAAAACTTCCGTCATCGTTCATCAGACTCATAATCGATTCAATGTTATTATCATCAACAGGTGAATTTAATAACCCTTGGATCACTCTTTGTTTAATGATATTAAAATCATCAGATTTTGCTGAAAAGGAACTTAGAAAAAAATTAAGTATAAAGAGCAATAGAATGGATTGGAAATGCTTCATGATTTTGATTTAACCGGTATATTTAAAAAATTCAATTTGTTAACCGGCTATAAAAATAATCATTTAAAGAAACATGCCTAACGATTTTGTATTATTAACCTAAAGAAGAATTGAAAATGCGACCGTTAAAAAGTGTTATGTCCGTAAATCAATGAATCTTTTCTATATTTTTGAACAAGATTATAAGAACATGAGAATTTTACTCATAATATGTGTGGCAATAGGCTTTTTAAGTTCCAAAAGCTATGCACAAGAAGATCCGCTGCTGGTAGATCCCATTCTTGTAAAACTTAAGGCAAGAATTATAAATGCTGCCGACAGTACAGGCATACCCTATGTCAACATTATTAATAACCGAAACCGTAGTGGCACCATTACAAATAATGAAGGCTACTTTTCGATGGATGTATTAAATATTGACAGTTTGATTGTTACCTCAGTCGGATATCAAAAAAAGACCCTATACATTCCTCATAGTTATATGGGATATGAAACCTTAACATTTACAATGAATCCTGTCAGTTATGCTGTGGGGGAGGTGGATGTAAAAGGAGAGAAACCAAAAGTGGCAGATGGATTGGGCACAGGTAAGCCTGTAGATATTCCGGTTGAGTTACGGGGGGATGCTTTCAATGAGAAGCCTCCAATCCTGGCTGCAATATTTAATCCGATTTCCTATTGGAACTACTATCTGAGTGGCAGAGAGCGTGAAAAAAGAGATGTAAGGGAAGCACTAGCTATTCAAAAGAATTGGGAGATGCATGCGCAGAACTATAATAAGGAGATGGTAATGAAGCTTACAGAATTAAATGAAGCTGAAGCTGATAGTTTCATGTTATGGTTTAATGCTCAAAATGTTCTGCCTTATACTTCAAGTGAATATGAGGTCAGGGCATCCATCAAATACTATTTTGAAATTTATAAGAAAGAAGATCATTGACCGATCTTTTCTAAAATTTGTATTTACTACGTTCTTAAAGAGCAGAACCATCATTCTGTCACTATTAGACAGCAATAATTTTAATATACCGGAAGTGTATTATTTCAGTACACTTTTGAGTACCTGTCGTTTCCAGGGTACAGGATCCATTATAAAATTTTTATTTACAAAAAAAAGAGGTTCCATACTGATTGATTACAGTTGGAATCTCCTTATGAATCATAGAAAAATAAACCTGACAGTTGTTACAATTTTTTCACTTTTATATTCCGCCATTTTACTTTTATGCCACCACCATCATGTATTTGTAGTGCAATTGCCCCCTTACCTCCGGCAATTTTTTCATCTTTGAGATCAACCATTTGTTGTCCGTTCAACCAGGTAGTAACGTGGCCATCAACAAGTCTGATTCTCATTTTATTCCAATCACCCATTTTCAGGATATCCTCCTTTTCATCTGGAATGCGTTCAAGCCATCCCCGCCCATAGGACTCATAGATACCGCCTGTATCATGGTTCGGAGGAGCTACTTCTACTTGCCATCCACTCACTTTTGTTCCATCAAATGTTGAACGAAAAAAGACTCCGCTGTTACCATTAGCTTCCTGCAGGAATTCCAGCTCCAGATCGAAGTTATAGTAATCCTTCTTAGTCGACAGATAACCATACTTCTCATCCGGCCCACTTTCGCAAACAAGCAAGCCATCTTCAACATACCATTTTTCAGTTCCATGGACCTTCCAGCCCTTAAGGTTTTTCCCGTTAAAAAGGGATTTCCAACCGGCAGCACTTGCAACTACTGACATACAGATTAATGCCAGAGTAAATAAAACAGATATTTTTCTCATTCTAAATGTTTATGGTTTTAAATTAATTACCTCCCATCTCACGTTTTAATAAGTTCACATTATTTTGAAGACGGATAATATTTTCATCCTTAAGTGAAATTTCTGTATTGAGTGAATCAATATCCATTTTTAGTTGCTCCACTTGTTGCAGTAGCTCTTTTTGTTGCATACCCTCAAGTGCCCTCTCAGCCTCCATTGCTTCGATCCGGTCGTTTAATGTACTCATACGAATATTTCTTTCACTTATCAAAGTGCTTTGTTTATTAATATCACCCTCCAATTCATTGATCTTTAGCTGAAGTGAGCGAATCGTCTTATCCTTTACCTGAAGTTCTTCTGCCAGCCTTTCTTTCTCAAAACCGTAAGTAAACGTGCTGGATTGTAACGATTCCTTTTGCTGATTCAACTGATCCTTCAGATTAGCGATCACTTTATTCAGATTATCAATATATTCATCTTTCTCAGCATTACTGCCAAGTAATTCATTTTTCATGGCTTCATAATCTGCAACTAAAGCCTTAATGCGCTCTGCACGGGAGTTATTTTCTTCGGTTAGCTGCTGTACCTGCTGCTCGGCCTTCATTCGTCCATCCTGCATTTCAAGAAATTTTTTCTTAGACACACATGAAGTTAGTCCTACTGCAACAAGTGTAAGAAAAAGTACAGTCAGTTTGTTAATCATTTTGTTTTCTTTTTCAATTTAGCAAATATAACAAATAATAAACTGGTAATAAAACGTTATATTTCCAGAGATTTGTATCAAATATGATTAAATATTATTAATTTAAACAGATGAAGGTTATAAATTAAGCCACCAACAATCTGTTTATTAATACATTACAGCTATATGGACAAATATAAGATGACACGAATCCTTTTAACATTTATCAGTATTATTATTTCAATGGCAGCTACTGCACAGTCGGGGACACAGGTAGTAAAAACTATAAAAGGCCGAATAATAAATGAAGCAACAAATGAACCGGTAGCATATACAAATATAGGAATTGAAGATACATTTCACGGTACAGCAAGTGATGATGAGGGAAATTTCCAGCTTAAGATTCCGGGAGAAATGGCATCAAGGCAGATATTTTTCTCCTCGGTTGGATTCCAAAGCATGAAATTACCCGTTGAGAACCTGTTCAATAAGGAGTTCAATATAATTAAACTAATGCCACAGACTTATGATATTGAAAAGGTTGATGTTGAAGGAAGGTCAATGGTTTTGGCACGCATCCTGAGAATGGCTTCAGAAAATACACCCTACAACTATATAAGCGGCCCGTTCAATCTTACAGGCAAAATGTCTGTAGAAAAAATAACGGATAATGAGCAGCCTGAAAACAAGCAGGCTGAACTATTAATTTACGACAAAACCGGGTACCGTACTCCATCAAAAACAGATGCCTATAAAATGAGAGCCTATAAAGTTTCACAACAAGAGCCGGATTATAGTTTCTCACAAAGCCTGCTAAACATTGACGAGATGTTGGAACTGGATTGGGTACGTAATGCATCTTCAGTTTTAAATCCATCACTCATCAACACCTTCGAATTAGAGCTGAAGGATGAACCTGTAATTGACGGAAAACATGCATGGGTAATTACTTTTCATCAGGAGAACCCTACCTTTGAAGGATCGCAAGATTTTCATGCCATTGCTTTTAAAGGTGAAATCACTATCTTAAAAGAAGATTATTCAGTAAAAAAGATAGAAGCTGCTGTCCAATCAGAACGTCATAACAGGAATGGGAAATCACTCGCTGTGGGGAATTATAATTCTAATTATCTGGATGATGTTTCCTATGATTTCAAGGTATCATATGCGAATCTTAAACCGGAATCTTTTTTAATGAATAAAGTCTATCAATTCAAAGGCAAGTCCGTTAAAGAAAGAATCAGTTTGGAAATAGACAATGTAAATGTTGAGGATGTACAGGAAATCACTTTTAGAGATTATTTTGCAGAATAAATTTTTATTTACCCGAAAATAATTCATTTTCAGATACGATTTCAATAAGAATACTATCTTGTAGCGTTCTACTGACAGCATGATATGGGGCTGTAATGACTTCATCGCCTTCAGCTAATCCTTCTTCTATTTCAATGTTCATGTTATCCTGTATGCCCGACTTCACTTTCACGATTCGTGCTCGTCCATCTCTGTTCACAAACACAACCTCTGATCGTTCATCCTGAGCAACAGGCATTCCACTTAATCCTGCAGCCTGCCTGCCAAATGTATCTTTACCCATAACCCTTGTCGTAACGGCAGCTATTGGCACAGAAACTACCTTCTCTCGTTTATTTGTAAGTACATCAACTGTTGCAGACATTCCCGGCCTGAATGGATAAAGTATTCCTGTTGTTGAATCTATGAGTGAAGCATAAGAATCGTGAATGAGTAATATTTTTACATCGAAATTTGTTACCTGGTCGGTTACATTGCCGGTTAATCTTGCAGAATTTGCTATCTCTGTTACAATTCCTTTGAATTTTTTGTTCAGATAGGCATCCACTTCAATAAATGCAGTATCGTTGAGTGACACTTTAACAATATCATTTTCATTCACCTGTGCCAGTACCTCCATTTCATTCAAATCGGCAACGATCATCATCTCCGTACCTGCATACATATTGGTTCCAACCACCCTTTCCCCTCTTTCAACATTCAAGGCAGAAATTGTTCCTGCAATGGGGGCATAAATTCGTGTTTTAGTAAGTTGTTCCCTAGCCTCTTCTACTGATGCTTCAGCACTTTTTACTGTATACTCTGCTGCCCGCACTTCAGCCTGAACAACTTTAAATGCTGCTTCAGCTGTTTCATAATCGGAAACAGGGATGGCCCCTGAATCAAAAAGCTGTTTTGTTCTGTTGTAGGCAAGTTCACGTTCAATCTGCTGTGCCTGTGTCTGTGCCAGCCGGGCTTTGGATGAGTTTAAAGCTGCTTCTGCCCTGCTTAATGCAGACATATATAAATCTGGCTTTATAACACACAGCAAATCCCCTGCATTCACCTGATCACCTTCCATCACGTATAGTTCAATTACTTCACCGGAAACATCAGGACTAATCTTCACCTCTGTTTTAGGTTGAATTTTTCCATTAGCAGTGATATGCTCGGTTATAGTTTTATAAGCTACTTTTTGTACCGCTACTTTTAACTCATACTCTTTACCAACTAGTCCGGCTTTTTTCCCTATAATGAGCAATACAATCAGAATTGCTAAAATGGCTAAGCCAAGAAATGTCAGCTTTTTCTGTTTCATAATAGAATTAACAGCGACTGCCTTACAAGGAATCAGACAGTACTATAATCAGCAATAAATATACTAATTCATTTACATTCCGATGATCCGGAATTAAAATATTAGTAGCGACGTTACCACCAGAATTACAAGCATGGAAAGAATAAAAAATAAGGGAAAGGTATACTAGTCTTTCACAAGCATTCGAGCTGTCAGACGGCTATGCTGCTCAAGATAAATATCCTTTTCTTTTACCATCCAATCTAATGTTTCTTCGGTATAATGGCGAATGGTAATCAATGTTAATCCGGTATTATAACGGACGCTGTAATACGGACTAAGTTCGTGCATCAGCCAATCCCAATCAGCTTCAGCAGCATCCAATACCAGATTTAAGTCAATAGCTGATTGCTGCATTAAGGTCACCTTAACTTTGTTCTCAACCAGAAAATTTACGACCCTGTCAATATCATCAATATTTATGAATGAAAAATCGTTTGGAGATAAGGTAATTAATACAAGATTCTCACGCAAAATGAAGATTGGTGGCAGTTCGAGCTTATGATCTACTTCGCGAATTACTGTTCCTGTATCTTCAGGAGCCAGAAATGATTTTACGTAAAGGGGTATATGTTTATTGTGCAGAGGTTTCATTGTTTTTGGATGAATGATTTTTGCCCCTGAATGAGTCATTTCCACTGCTTCACGATAAGATAAGGTATCAATTTTTACAGCACCTTCCATTTTCTTAGGGTCAGCACTTAACACCCCCGGAACATCCTTCCAAAAAGATACACTTTCAGCATTTAATACATTCCCTATTATTGCAGCAGTAAAGTCTGAACCTTCTCTCCCTAATGTGGTAGTCAGGTTTGCATGAGTTGACCCGATAAACCCCTGTGTAAGATATAATTGTTCAGACTGAAATGTGAAAGTTTGCTGACAAAATTCTTCAGTTAGTTCCCAATCAATAGTTGCATCCCGGTAATTATCATCTGTGCGGATGCAACTTCTGATATCAACCCACTGGTTTTTACTTCCTTGCCGGTTTAGGTAATCACTCACAATCCGGGTTGAAATAAGTTCACCAAATGATACAATTTGGTCATACTCAAAATCAAAATCCAATGAAGGCCTCTTTTTAAGTTTAAGTTCCAATTCATTATAAAAGGATAGAACTGTATCCGGAGTTTTATCAGCACCAAACAAGTCATTGCATATTTCCTGGTGATAGTTTTTAAACTGGTTAAATATTTCCCACATTCTTTCATTGCCCGCGAAATAGGCTTTCACCAACGTTTCTAACAGATCAGTAGTTTTACCCATTGCCGATATTACTACTATAAGCGGGTCGTTGTTATTGGTTAAAATGTTTGCGAGATTATGCACTGCATCTGAATTTCTAACCGAGGCTCCTCCAAACTTAAAAATTTTCATTTAATAAATGTATTTATTTTAAAATGTCTCTGAAACAAAATAAAAAAATCATCTTGCTGTAAATAATCAATACTTTGCTGTTTAAATAACAATTAAATTCTTAAAAGGTATAAGTGGCAGGCAAAGTAAGAAAATTAATAAAGAACATAATTATTAAACATTCTTAAAAATACCTTGTTTTAAAATTATCAAATGCACAGATAAAAATACACAAGTATGATCGATGATATATCTGCTCGCACCAAGCTGTATAACGGAGTAGAAATGCCATGGCTTGGGTTAGGTGTTTTAAGGTTAAAAGATGGAGGAGAAGTTGAAAGAGCTGTATTGGCTGCACTTGAATGTGGTTATCGTTTAATAGATAATGCAGCAATATATCATAACGAGAAAGGTGTAGGGAGGGCCATTAAACAGAGTGGGATACCCCGTAAAGAACTCTTTTTAAGCTCTAAAGTTGCCAACGACCAACAAGGATACCACGGCACACTAAAAGCATTTCAGCGAAGCCTTGACTGGTTGCAAACTGATTACCTTGATCTTTATCTCATCCATTGGCCACAAGATGATAAAACACTCGAAACATGGAAGGCAATGGAAGAACTATATGAAAAAGGAAAAGTCAGAGCTATAGGCGTAAGTAATTTCTGGCTACATCACCTTGAATACTTTCTTCCAAAAATAAAAATTCAGCCTGCAGTTAACCAGGTTGAATTTCACCCTGAATTAACGCAACCTGAATTACTTGAATACTGCAAATTACATAATATCCAGATGGAAGCCTGGAGCCCGGTAATGCAGGGAAAGGTATTAGGTATACCTCTGCTGAAGGAAATCGGAAAAAAATATGGAAAAAGCCCTTTTCAGGTAGTCTTAAGATGGGATCTGCAAAAGGGTGTCGTGACAATTCCACGCTCTGCAAAACCTCATGAGATAAGAGAAAATGCACAGATATTTGACTTTTA
Organism: Mariniphaga sp.; assembly: GCA_035645995.1. Classification (GTDB taxonomy): domain Bacteria; phylum Bacteroidota; class Bacteroidia; order Bacteroidales; family Prolixibacteraceae; genus Mariniphaga. Next base: position 22,118 of record DASRQG010000242.1, read on the forward strand.
CCTTACGAATGAAGAAATGATGGCAATTGATCAATTGAACCGAAACAAAAAGATTTTTCCATACTACGATCGAATACCATTCTATATGAAAGCTCTAATTAATAACAAACGAAAAGTACCAATAATTGCAGAACTTATCCAGGCAACAATTTTTAAAACCAAAAACCGATTGAAGTTATCGATAGCAGGAAAATCACAGACTGTTTTACAGAAACAAAGAGTTCTTGCAGCAAAAAAACAAATACACTGAATAAAGCAAACCCGTATAATTTGAATGATTAAAATTTTTCATCCAGGATCTCATAAATATAGATTACCAATCCTTTTATTAACTTTGAAAATATCTAAAACAAAATTTAATGGACATTTCATCGACTACTACATTAAACAACGGAATAAAGATGCCTTGGTTTGGCCTCGGGGTATTTAGAGCTGAAGAAGGGGAAGAAGTAGAAAATGCCGTAAGCGTGGCACTGGAACACGGATATCGAAGCATTGACACTGCAGCGGTTTACCAAAATGAAAGAGGAGTCGGAAAGGCAATAAAAGATTCGGGAATAAACAGAGAAGAAATTTTTTTAACTTCAAAAGTTTGGAATACTGATCAGGGATATCATTCAACCTTCAAAGCGTATGAAGAAAGTCTGGAGAAACTTCAGACTGATTATCTTGACTTGTATTTAATCCACTGGCCCAAAGGAGAGCGTTCTATTGAAACGTGGAAAGCTATGGAGGAACTCTATGAGGATAAAAAAGTACGTGCTATAGGAGTCAGTAACTTTTTATTGCACCATCTTATAGAATTTCTGCCCCATTGCAAAGTAAAACCTGCAGTAAACCAGGTTGAGTTCCATCCCGAATTGTTTCAGCCCGAATTATATAACTTTTGCAAAGAAAATAATATACAACAGGAAGCCTGGAGCCCTATTATGAAGGGAAGGGTAATGGACATACCTGTCATTCAGGCACTGGCTGCGAAGTATAGTAAAACGCCGGTACAAATTGTTCTTCGTTGGGACATACAAAAAGGTGTAGTAACCATTCCTAAATCGGTTACGCCTAAGCGCATTATATCGAATGCCGATATTTTTGATTTTGAACTTACTGATGAAGATATATCAAAAATTGACCGGCTTGATAAAAACAGTAGAATAGGAGGACATCCCGACACCATAAATTTCTGATCAGAAAGTCGTTATTAATGTCGGCAGGACATTCGACCGCGGACTTTAAATTCCTGTTCAATGCTAACTGAAGATAAAACTTTTATTTTTATAAATATTTCGTGCCCAGTAAACAAAAGGAGTATCAGCTGCAGCAACCAGCCATTTTAGGAGGTAGGTCGTTATAAATATCTCAAATAAGACTTCAGTTTCGAAAACCCCATAAAATGCCACTAACACAAATATACCACTGTCAATAAATTGAGAGATCATTGTACTTAAGTTATTTCGAATCCATAATTGGTTTTCACCGGGAAATTTTTTCCTCCACATATGAAATGCCCATACATCATGCCGTTGTGATAAAAGATAGGCTAACAAACTTGCTAAAGCTATTCTGGGCATTAACTTAAAAATAGTACTGGTGGCTTCACGGGTGACAAATGAAAATTCATCACCTTCAAGGGGCACAAACAATAAAGTAAGATTCATTAAAATAGTCATAGAAATCAAACTATAAAACCCAATCCATACTGCTTTCCTGGCTTCCTTCTTTCCGTAATTCTCTGAAAGAATATCGGTAATGAGAAAAGATGTCGCGTATACAACATTTCCAAGCGTAGCAGCAAATCCAAACAGATTGACGGTTTGGACGACCTGTATATTTGCTACAATAACTGAAACAGGAATCCACATTATGAGTCCCCACTTGCCAAAAATCCGATAAGCTAAAATAATGAAAAGAAAGTTTACCAGTAGTTCTACCAGCCAAAGAAATTCGTTCTGCATTTTTTTCATTTTTATCCGCAGGGTGATGGAACCTGCGGCTGATTAAACATTTTTTTATTTGGACTGCAAAATTATAATTATTTTCCAGAAATGCTCAAGCTCATACCGGGTGGTTTCATCCATTTTCCTGTTTCACATACACAGGTTCTCGCCCAAAATTATCTCTTCTAATCATCCACATTAATGCTGATACTACTAATACACTTAGTAATACAGCAAAATAGCCGTCTGTGGTAGAGCCAATTTCTTCAATTTCAGGATTAATAATCTTATTATCTACCAGATACATTGCTACCACAGCAAACGCATTATTCAGAAAATGTGCCAGTATAGGCAACCATATAGTTCCGCTCCACACCAATAAATAGCCGAAGAGGACTCCCAGTAATAATCGGGGCACAAACCCATAGAACTGCATGTGCAATGCACTAAATAGAATGGACGAAATCCATATTCCCCAATGATAATTTCGGGTCCATTGGGTAAATATTCTTTGAATCACCCCTCTGAAAAGCAACTCCTCACCTAATGCAGGAAGAACTGCAATCATAAATAAGTTAAACATTAAACCACCAATGTTTTCGGTTTTTAAAAAAGCTTCAGTTATTTCTTCAGCACGTTCTTCAGCATTCTTCATCCACCTTTCCAAGCCTGAAGCCCATTCCGGAAACTGCATCTGGCTGTTCCATTCACCCAAAAAATTAATTAGGGGTAAAGTAAAAAGGATGAGCAGTATAATATATACGGCTGATGCAGATGTAAAATTCTTATTCAGTAGAAGATATTGATTTATTCTTTCATGAAACAACCAGGCAATAATGAAAGGAGGAAGGATAAATAAACCGATTGATTGCACCACCTGAAGAAATTTCAATAATTTGAGGCTTTCAACATCCTGAATATTCAATCCCGATTGGAAAGCTAAGAATGAGTCAAATCCAAACAATGGAATTGAAACAAGCATCCCCAGGAACATGACGATTAAAAAAGTTACTACTATTACAAAGCCGGAAAAAATGAGTTGTGAAAAAGGTTTCATACCCCGGAATGCAGAAATACTCATAGTCTTTAATTTTGATACAAATATAAGCGTTTAGATGGTTTTATTTAATGGATTGATTCAACGGAACCAGCACAAATATATAAAGTAATAATTCACTTATTCGTCTATACGGGTAGTATTAAAATAGCTTTTGCAACTACTTGTCATAAATGAATTTTCCTCCACTTTAAACTCTGTAATACATAAACAAAGATCAAAACCCGAATAAAACTGCAGGTTTATTTATAATTGAGGTTTGATGGCAGAAATTTCTCAATAAAATCAACAGGTTTTCCTTTTCGTTTTGCATAATCCTCTACTTGATCACGGCCTACTTTTTCAAGGCTAAAATATTTTGATTCGGGATGTGCAAAATACTCACCGGAAACTGAAGCATTCGGGTACATTGCAAAATGTTCAGTAAGACTGACACCCACCTCATCGGCACGAAGTAAATTAAACAGTATCTCCTTTTCTGAATGTTCCGGGCATGCAGGATATCCTAAAGCCGGCCGTATTCCCTGGTACCTTACCCGTTGAAGGTCTTCCTGAGAAAGGTTCTCATCGGGAACATATCCCCAATACTCTTTTCTGATTTTTTCGTGCAGCAATTCTGCAAAAGCTTCACTGAGCCTGTCGGCCAATGCTTCAAGCATAATTGCCTTATAATCATTTAATTCCTTCCTGTACTTTTCTTTCCACGGTTCGATCCCGATACCGGAAGTAGTCACAAAACCACCACAATAATCTATTCTTCCGGATTCAACAGGAGCAATAAAGTCGGCCAGACTAAGGTTGGCTGCTCCATCCTTTTTCTTTTCCTGTTGCCGTAAGTGATAAAAACGCCCTCTTTCCGACTTCCGGGTTTCATCTTCCCAAAGTATTATATCGTCACCTGATGCGTTAGCAGGCCATAATCCCCAAACTGCATTCGCCTGTACCATTTTATTCTCAATCACTTCTTCAAGAAACTCATTAGCTTCAGCATACAATTTACGCGCTGCACTTCCCTGTTTCTCATCAGAAAGTATCTGTGGAAAATGACCTTTCATGCCCCAGGTTAAAAAGAAGAAGGTCCAATCGATGTATTCTTTAATTTCTCTGAGAGGATAATCAATTAATTGATGGACTCCCAAAACATTAGGTTTATAAACCGGCTCCGTCTCCCAGTTTAATTGCAATCTGTTTGCACGTGCTTCTTCAAGACGCAAATATTCTTTTGGTTTTTTTTGTACCTGAAATTGCCTGACCTGCTCGTAATCTTCTTTCACTGCCTGAATATACTTTTCATTCTTTGAAACCAAATTAGAAACAACATTTACTGCCAGTGAAGCATCTTTAACATGAACTACCGGCTGTGAATAACCAGGTTCAATTTTCACAGCAGTATGGATTTTTGAAGTGGTAGCTCCACCAATAAGCAGTGGTATAGTCATCTTTCGCCGTTCCATTTCCTTTGCTGTTTCGGCCATTATCTCCAGTGACGGTGTAATTAAACCACTTAACCCAATTATATCTACCTGTTCTTTAAGGGCAGTATCCAATATTTTTTCAGTAGGAACCATAACTCCCAGATCAATGATGTCATAATTATTACAACCTAAAACTACACCAACTATATTCTTCCCAATATCATGAACATCACCTTTTACGGTTGCCAGCAACACCTTCTTCTGTTTGCTGATATCTTTCATTCTGGCCTTATCTGCTTCAATGTAAGGCAATAAAAAGGCAACAGCTTTTTTCATGACCCGGGCAGATTTTATAACCTGCGGCAGAAACATTTTACCCGAACCAAACAATTCACCAACGACATTCATACCGTCCATGAGAGGCCCTTCAATAATATTTAAAGCCGGCTGATACTTCTTAAGCGCTTCTTCCATATCCTCATCTACATAATCGGGAATACCTTTTACCAACGCATGCTCAAGTCGTTTTTCGAGTGAAAATTCCCGCCACTCATCCTTCTTAACTTCCTTCTTTTCACCCTGCTTAATATGTTCGGCAAATTCCAGCAAACGTTCTGTAGCGTCAGGCCTGCGGTTCAGTATAAGGTCTTCGGTCAGCTCCAGCAGATCTTTGGGAATTTCATCATAAATCTGCAACATACCAGGATTAACAATACCCATATCTAGTCCTGCCTTTATTGCATGAAACAGAAATACAGAATGCATTGCCTCGCGTACCAAATCATTTCCTCTGAACGAGAATGAAACATTACTTATTCCACCACTGGTTTTAGCATGCGGGAAATTTTCCTTAATCCATTTAACAGTGTTTATAAAATCTACAGCATAATTATTATGTTCTTCTATACCCGTACCAATCGTTAGAATATTAGGATCAAATATGATATCGTATGGAGGAAATCCCACCTTTTCTGTCAGGATCTTATAAGCGCGGGTGCATATTTCAATCCTGCGTTCAAAGGAATCGGCCTGTCCTTTTTCATCAAAAGCCATCACAACAACAGCGGCACCATAGTGCTTCACAGTTCTCGCCTGCTCGATAAAACTCTGTTCCCCTTCCTTTAGACTGATAGAATTAACTATAGCTTTCCCCTGCAAACATTTTAAACCGGCTTCTAGTACCTTCCATTTAGAAGAATCAACCATCACAGGTAACTTCGCAATATCCGGTTCAGCCATCATAAGGTTCAGAAATGTTACCATCTCTTTCTCGGCATCAAGCATTGCGTCGTCCAGGTTTACATCAATAACCTGAGCTCCGTTTTCCACTTGGTCGCGGGCAATCACGAGTGCTTCTTCATATTTTTTATCACGGATTAGCCGGGCAAATTTTCTTGATCCTGAAACATTACAGCGTTCACCAATATTCATAAAATTTGCTTCAGGAGTGAGTGTCACTGACTCCAGTCCGCTAAGTTTCATCAAACGCTCCTTTGGGTTTACATTATGAGGACTGGCATGTGCAGCCATCCTTGCAAACTCCCTGATATGATCAGGAGTAGTTCCGCAGCACCCTCCAATAATATTTACATAATGGTTATCGAGATAGTCCTTTAAATGACCCGCCATAATTTCGGGCGTTTCATCATACTTCCCAAACTGATTTGGTAATCCTGCATTCGGATGAGAACTAACAAAAAACGGAGCCTTTTGAGAAAGCTCTTTTATATAGGGCCTTAGTTCAGTTGCGCCCAATGAACAGTTCAGTCCGATACTCAACAAATCAATATGAGATACTGAATTTAAAAAAGCTTCAAGCGTTTGGCCTGAAAGCGTTCTGCCGCTGGCATCGGTAATGGTTCCCGAAACCATCAAAGGTAACCGATGGTTTCTTTCATCCAATACCTCCTCGATTGCAATTAAAGCAGCCTTTGCATTTAAAGTATCGAAAATAGTTTCTATAAGAAGCAGATCAACTCCACCATCAAGCAGGCCCTCAATCTGTTCCCGGTAAGCTTCTTTAATTTCATCGAAAGTAACTGCACGATACCCCGGATCGTTGACATCGGGCGAGAGCGATAAAGTTTTATTCGTTGGCCCAAGTGTCCCTGCAACAAAGCGTGGTTTCTCCGGATCAGCTTCTGTATATTTATTAGCTTCGGCAACAGCAATCTCTGCTGATGCCTTATTCAATTCATACACGTATGCCTGAGTATCATAATCAGCCTGAGAGATGCGATTAGCATTAAATGTATTGGTTAAAATAATATCTGCACCTGCTTCCAGGTATTTTCGGTGAATCTCCTTAATTATATCCGGATGTGTTAACGAAAGAATATCATTATTCCCTTTCTGGTCGTATTGCGTGTCTTTCAGTAATTCTCCCCGATAATCCGCTTCTGATAGTTTATACTCCTGAAGCAAAGTTCCCATTGCTCCATCCATAACCAGTACGCGTGATTCCAGTTCCTTTCTTATATCTTTATTTGTCATCTTGTCAAATCTGAATTAAACCATTAAAATTGTTGCTTAAATATTTCCTTTTGCCGATTCATAAAATACCATTTTCGGTATATATAAAGGAATAATTAATTTCATACACTTCGGAAAAATGTTATTCCAGAAGCACGCCCTGCAGACAAACATCAATTTATCTACAGGCTATAAACCTTCAAGCATTTCTAAGCTGCTCCACCTGAAAATTGATTCTTAAAATACAAAGATATCAACATGAATGTCTATAACCAATCAGTATTATTAAAAGTTTTAAAATTCCATCTTTAACATTACGTTTTACAATGGAAAATAGCATCAGGTAACCTCATTTTTTATTAATTAGGATAAATTTTGATATATTACACCAGCCTTCTTTAAATTGAATTTAATAGTTGCTGATTATTATCGGAATTTAATTTTAAAGGCGAATTGCTGCGATTAATTGCTTTCTATTAATTTTACCTTTTTAAACTTAATTTTAAATGATCCAAATTGATTACAGAGTTACACCACAGGATTTACAAAAAAAGCTTACACTTTTTTGGGAACTATCGGCAGAAAAAATTAAACTCATCGACAAACATTACGATCCATCAAAAGGCTCTCCTGTTTTTACGGTAGATAAAAAATATACAACACGTGGATGGACTGAATGGACACAAGGCTTTCAATATGGTTCCTCCATCTTACAATTTGATGCAACCGGTGATCAATATTTCTTAACGACCGGCAGAAAAGCAATAGTAGAAAAAATGGCTACACACATCAGCCATATCGGCGTTCATGATCATGGATT
>DASRQG010000243.1:0-5352 GCA_035645995.1 Mariniphaga sp.
TTTTTTCTGATCTTCAGGCATGTTGTGTATCATGTCTAAAACACTATAGGTGCTATACCACATATCTTTTAATTCCTCAGAAGCATCAGCCATTCCTCTTTTTTTCATATACTCGTTCATATCTTCACGGTTAAGTGGCCCTACTGAAGCACTTAATGGGCAGGCAGCAGAGAATAAATCAGGCCGGTGAAGAGCATAATAGAAGGTGCCTCCGCCTCCCATAGACAAACCTGCAACAGCACGGTATCGCTTCTGTTTCCGTATTCTGTATTTATTTTCAACATAAGGTATTAGTTCCTCAAAAAAGAAATCCTCATACTTCCATTTTCCACTTACATCGTTGGTATATCCCCTTTGCCCCGTATCTGCATCAGGCATAACTATAATCATGGCAGTAGAAATGCCTTCACCTATAGCTTTATCTGCAATATGAAGCACTTCTCCAAACTGTATCCATCCGCTTTGATCATCACCGCTTCCATGAAGCAAATACAATACAGGATAACTTCTTTCTGAAGTATCATAATCAGGGGGTAAATAGATAGCATACTTGCGATCCATGTCAAGAATCTTGCTTTGAAAACTCAAGTCATCAAAAACTTTACCTGTTTGGGCAAGGAGTGAGGGTAAAAGTGCAAGTACGAAAAGGATTGTGAAGAAAAAACGTTTCATCGTATAATCTTAATTGGTTACTGATGCATTAAATTTAAAAATTAATTGGTAATCGGATAATACTGAATGTCATTAATTATAACTATTTGGACAGGGGTAATTATAATTATAAATAAACCATCATCAGAAGTAAAGATGCTTTAACGATGGGTATGAGGAAATCATCAGTTGTGAATTTGCAATAAAATTAATTGTTGCAACAACCTGAAAAAACCAGGAGCTTGAATTTAATTATGTGGATATTTTACAAAAAATAAAGGGGCTGCATTATGGCAACCCCTTTAAAGGAAATGCTTTAGCTTAAACTAGTTTTTGCCAGATAAAAATCAATCATCTCGTAATTGCTTTTTTCGCGTTCCTCCATATCGGGAACTGTTTTTGGCGGTGGAACAATCACTTTCTCTCCCGGTTGCCAATCGAGAGGTAATGCAACTTTATGTTCATCTGAAATTTGAAGCGCTTTTAATACCCTTAGTATTTCATTCATATTCCTGCCAACGTTTAGCGGGTAGTACATGACCAAACGAACTTTGCCTTTTGGATCAATAAAAAATACTGCTCGTACAGCTGCTGTTTCGCTTTCATTGGGCTGAAGCATGCCATACAGCTTCGACACTTTCATGTCAATATCAGCAATAATAGGGAAATCAAACATTACTCCCGTCTTGTTTTTTACACTGTTCACCCAGGCCAGATGAGAGTGAATACTATCGATGCTTAGTCCTAAAAGTTTGGTATTCAATTGCCTGAACTCATCGTGACGTTGTGCAAATCCACTCATTTCAGTAGTACATACCGGCGTAAAATCAGCAGGGTGGGAAAATAAAACTACCCAGCTTTCTTTATTAAATTCTGAAAATTTAATTGGGCCATAGGTGGTGTTGGCTGTAAAATCAGGTGCTAAATCCCCTATGGCCGGCATTTTTGACATTATTTGTTCTTCCATTTGAATAAAAGTTAAGTTGTTGAAAATTGGTAATACTTAAACTTTAAACATTTGGAAAGCCGTTAAGTTTAAAAGGTTTTGTTAAGAAATAGTTAACATAAATGGTAACAAATGTTTGATTAAGGTTTAGGATTATTTGTTCGGGGCCATTGAGTGGTGAGGTACATTAGAATAATTGAAAAAAGAAGTACCATACCACTAATCAGATACTTTTCGTTGTTATTCATTAAATAAATTGCATGTGTATTGATTTGTTTCCAATAGGTCATTGTAAGCAGAACCAGCAGATTATTTATAGAATGTCCAATAATAGCCAAAATAATGTTGCGTGTACGAATCATGATCCACCCCAGAATTAATCCAAGAATGAAAGTAGCTGGCATCTGCCATGGGTTTAGGTGAAAGAGGGAGAATAAAACTGCGGAAATGAAAACTGCTGAAATTGCGGGGTAGTTTTTGCGCAAACCACTTAAAATAATTCCTCTGAAAATTAGTTCCTCAATAACAGGTGCAACTACTACAACTCTGAAAAAAGCACCCCACCACCCAAAATCACTTTCAAATACCTTACTGAATAATTCCCAAAACCATGGTGGAGCAGGAAGAATTTTTTCCACTTGAATATTAACTTCTTCGAGAAGATTTTGGGTGCCCCAGAAAAAGGTTATTAATGGAAGTATAATTAGTGGATTAAAAAAATTTAGTGGAAATATTTCTTTGATAGGTAAGGCTGAACGGCGAATGCCATAAATTAAAATAAATAAAGTGGAACCTATATTCAGCAACACTTTTTTTACAGGATTATATAGATAGTCAGTACCATTATAGTAATCAATCATTGCCAATGGGAAATCAACAACTGTTTGTATAAACAGGTATAATATGATCAGGTGAACAGCCTGAAGTATTGTAGGATAATATGTATGTTTATATTCCTGCATCCTGTTGCTTCAAGAATTGTAGGATATTATTATTTTATGTTTTATAGAAATGAAGATAGGTAAATTCTGCAGAATATAACAAATTTGAAACAAAAATGATTAACAGAGTCATTCTGTTTCATGCAGAACAACAGGTTTTTCTACTTTAGCTGTTTTAAAAGAAAAATGTCTTTGTGACATATAGCTAAAAAAGACAACCATTACTGTTGTAAATATCTTCGCCGGTAAAGCTTCCATTCCTATATACTCTACAAAAAATTTCAAGAAAATATAATTCAGGAAAATTGCTGCTACAACAGTTAGCCAGTAACGGAATAACTGTATACTCCCATGAAGCTCAGAAGCTGTAAAAGTTATATACTTGGCAAACAAAAATCCGGTACAGAATGTAATTGGAAATACAATAAGGAAAGCTGCAATATGAGGACTGATAGCTACAAAACCAAGATCAACTATTTGCCGGCCTAGTGCAAATTGATATATTAAATAATAGAGTAATATATCAAAAAAGGTATTCATCCCTCCAGTAACACCATACCTGAAAATTTCGTGAGGAATAAACCTCAGACATGGGAGATAGAATGCATCAACAGTGCGTACAATCAATAAACGACTTACGTGTAGAATTTTCCTCATATGGTTGTTTTATCCATATTTAAATAAACAAATAAACGCATTTAACATGAAATTACCAAAATATGTAAAAGCTGGTTGTGGTTAATCGTTTGCTATTGAGGTAGATAATCTGTGAGTTAAAAAAACGAAAATCTAAATTTCAGGAGGCTTACGATATGATTTTTTTATTGATTGTTGTTTTTTATGTTCTATCCTTTTAATCTTTGAGGCTGTTGTTGGTTGGGTTTTCTTCCTTTTCTTTTGTTTGGTAAGTGCTTTTTCTATTAGTTCTAAAAATTTTGTTTCAGCTTTTTGTCTGTTTTTCCATTGCGACCGTTCTACAGCAGAAACTACAATTAATTCCCCGGCAGAATTTATACGGTTTTGCAACTTGATAAGCAATGTATGCTTTTCAAATTCGGTAAGTACCTTTGAAGTTTCAATTGGAAACCTCAGTTCTATTTTAGTGCTGACTTTGTTAACATTCTGACCCCCCGGTCCACTACTGCGCGATGCTGATAACCTGGTTTCTGACAAAAGTTTATCCTTTTTTTCTTCTGAAAGTACCATTCGTTAACTTGTTTTACTCACATTTTCGAGTTTCGGTTGATTGCTTATTATAATATTTTTCCCCTGAAGTTCAATAAGTCCTTCTTTTTCAAATTCTTTTAAGAATTTAATAGCACTTTCAGCAGATATTGATGCAAAGTCAGCCAGTTCCTGCCGGTTCAGAAATTCAAAAATGTTTTCTTTTAGATATTGTTCCTGTGACAGGTAGAGTAGGGTAGATGCAAGTTTTCCCCTCATCTGTTTGTATGAAATGTTCTTAATTACCTCAAGCAGGTGCCTTTCGTTCTTGTAATTTTGGGAGGTAACTTCAAGTGCAAATTCAGGATTCCTGAGCAATAAATTCTTTAAGCTCTCTTTTTCAATCATACACATTTCTGAATCTTTTATTGCTACTGCAGAGTATGTATAAATGTTTTCTCCAAAAAGGGAGGAGAATGCCAAAAAATCACCTGGTAATGCCAGACTTATATTAATTTGTTTCTCATATCCGGTTTGTAAATAAACTTTTACCATTCCCCTCACCACAAATAATACATAAGGTGCAAATGCACCCTGCTTAAATATTGTTTCTCCTTTAAGGTAGGTAATCCGCGTTTTATTTTGTGATAGCTCCTTCAAAGCAAGTGGATATTTATCCGGAGTATGTTCTGAATGTGGGGTAGGTTCTATATTCTGTGATGTTATGCTCATCATGATTTTCAATATGGTACTAGTACAAAAGTATCAAAAACAAATGAGAACGGCTGATGACAGGAAAAAAACTGAAATAATTCAGTTTAATGCCTTTTGTATCACAGCCTCATTTTCTTCTGTCATTGCATGCTATAATGTAATTTTGTATTCAAATATTCAGAATGAAAAGAAGGTTAGCCATACCAGTATTAAATAAGCAGTTAAGTCCATATTTTGGTGCATGTAACAATTATGTGATTTTCGATGCAGAACATGGGATTGTTTCCCGGTATGAGATGCTATACCCAAAGGGTTTGAACATCCTTGAACTGCCGGTTTGGCTAGCTGATCATGGAATTACTGATACTATAGCATATAAAATAGATGCTGAAATTATTGAACGTTTTGCTGCATATAAGATTAATCTTTTTATAGGTATATCTATTGATTCACCTGATAATTTATTGGTTGATTGGTTGAATGGCAAATTGGAATCAGATGAAAAAATTATTCAGCAATTAACCTTATCAATTAAAAGATAGGAAAATATAACAATAAAAATAAATAGGAAATTATGAAAATGTTACAAACAAATCTTAAAGAAATTGAGACAGCTGCAGAATTGAAAAATTTTATCGAGGAAAATGATAATGTAATGGTATGTTGTGGACGCATGGGCCCTATGTGTATACCTGTATATGATGTAATGGAAGAACTTGAAGAGGAACGTTCTGATGTAAAATTTGCTGTGATGGCTTTTGATAATCCTGAAGCCGCAGTAATACGTGATGCCCCAGAGTGTAGAGGTTTTATGGGGTTGCCATTCACTATGTATTATAAAAATGGCAAAGTATCACATGCAACCAGCAGCATTCAAAATATGAAACAGGTAACTGGTATCCTTGATCGTGAATTTGCAGAAAAAGTGTAATTGAT
>DASRQG010000244.1:0-2459 GCA_035645995.1 Mariniphaga sp.
GTTGGTGAAGTTGGCGATGCCATTGATTATATTTTTGTGAATGATCACTTCAGAGTAGAGTCGTATAAAGTTGACAGAGTGATGCAGGATAGCTTATTTATATCAGATCACTGGCCTGTTTTATCTGTTGTGTACTTCTGATTTTTTAATTTTTATGATCGGGATTTTAAATCAGTATCTAAGGTGTTGATGAGTGTTTGCAATTAACATTGATCAACACTTTGTATTTTTATATACCTTTTCATGCTTGTGTTGTATCTGACAAATCGTATTTTTTTTTGTTGTGATTAAACTTATATCTTTATTCTTTGAAAATTATAGCGGTATATGTTGAAAAACCAATTGATGAACAAAAGAAATAACCCCATTATGAACGTGAATTTTCAAAGGCAAATATACTTGTTGCTGATTTTTTGCTTTATTAGTTTAAATTGCCTGAGTACCTACTCCGATACGATTCCTCCTCAACACAGGGTGACGCTTAAAGAAGCTCATATAGGTGACAGGGAAATAGATACAAAACTTCTTGATAGTTATGAATTGCTGCCTGAAAACATCCGGCAGTTTTATCTTCAGGCCCGAGAATTCTTTTCAGGGAACTCAACTGCCGATTTCAATCATCCTGAAATTCTTAAGGCAGCAACTAAAAATGATGTAATGTTAATGGGTGGCCCTCTTCTGGGAAATCTGGAAATGAACAGAGTAATTATCTGGATGCGCCCTTCAACAAGTCTGCCGATAGTAGTGAAAGTTAAAGAAATCAGTGATGGTGATGAGAAATTGTTTGTTGAAAAATCAGTTGTCCCGGGAAAAGAGCTCCAATTTATATTAGACGGATTGGCACCGGATTCAAAATATTCCTATACCATTGAAATTAATAGAAAAGAGGTTGCAGAAGGTAGTTTCAAAACTGCACCCAATTCTGATGCTGAGGGAGAATTCAAACTTGCTTTTGGTTCTTGTTTTCATAAAATCGGGTTGCACAATCCGAATCTTATTAACCAAATACTCAGTCGTGAACCTATTGCAATGATGCTGCTTGGTGATATTGCAGTTGATGACCGGGAGAATCAAATCAACATGCACCGGTCTGATTATCAGTTACGAGATGTTTCGAAAGCCTGGAAAAATCTTGCAGCTAATGTCCCGCTTTATACCTCATGGGACGATCACGATTATTTTAATAATGATTTGAGTGGTGTTCCTAAGGGGTTCATCGAGGCAGACCGTGAAGCCGTCAGGAAAGTTTGGCAGCAAAATTGGAACAACCCAAAAAATGATCAGGAAGGAATTTATTTTAATACACAAATTGGCCCCGTCGAAATTATCATGTTGGATACAAGATCTCTCCGCCAAAATAACAACAGAGGAAAGTATGGCGCTTACTTAGGTGCGGATCAATTGAAATGGTTAAAGAAGATTTTAAAAAATTCAGATGCACCATTTAAAGTTATCTCCAGCGGAACTATGTGGAGTGATTATATTACGCCTGGAAAAGATTCCTGGGGTACATGGGATACATTGGCCCGTGAAGAAATGTTCAGTTTCATAGAGGCAGAAAAGATTGCAGGTGTTTTGCTGGTGAGCGGTGACCGGCATGGCGCACGTGGGTTTACTATTCCGCGTCCCTCAGGGTTTGCATTTTACGAATTTGAAGCAGCGTCTCTGGGTGGTGTACCTGGCCCCGATGCCATGGCAAAAGATACAACATACCAGTTGTTCGGATATCATGGTAACGATGAAGTTGCCTTTGGTGAGTTTGCCTTCAGTACTGCCAAACCTAATCTTCAAGTTACCTTCAGGTTGATCAATCAGTATGGAAAAATTCTTGAAGAACATTTAATTACATATGATAAACTATCGCCCTGAGATTCCTCAAATAGTTATTTGATATTTATTGTCTGATGAATTTCGTTAGTTGAATTTATTGTTTTCAGTTTTAAAAACTAAGGTAACTTACTTTATGAAAATTCACCTGCTTTTCTGACAAAATCCGGAAAAATGTCTTTTCCTGAAAAAGTACAAGGTTTTACCTCCTTTGCTGTTGATTCATAGTACAGTATCTGCTATCCTTTTACCATAATTGCACCATACCAAGTCCATACCAAGTCCAGTCGACGATTATGTTAATTTGGTGTGGGACTGGACAAGGTATGGAGCATTAGTAATCCGGGTATGGTAAATGAACCACGAAAATTATCATGGATTTATGTGCCTTTTGAGATTTATATTTAGCCTGAATTTCTTAATTTTATACAGAACTAAATAAAATAAAAATGAAACTAAAGCATCTTATTCTGGTTATGATTATGCTCATTGGGCAAATAGCCTCAGCACAGGAAAAAATTTGGAACGAAACGGAAGAAGAAAAGGCACAACGTTTATCATGGTGGACTGATGCCCGGTTTGGAATGTTCATTCATTGGGGTATTTATGCATTACCTGCCCGGCACGAATGG
>DASRQG010000245.1:0-4540 GCA_035645995.1 Mariniphaga sp.
AAGTGGTTCTCAGGGGCATGGCCTAAGTATAAGAGGGGGAGAAATCAGAGAAACAGATGTAAGACTTGATGGAATTTCATTGCAGGATCCCCGTTCTGAAAATTCTTACCTTGCTTTAAATTCAACTTCAATAAAAGAAATCCAGGTTCTTACAAGCGGTTTCCAGGCAAAGTATGGTGGTATAAGATCAGGACTTCTCAATGTAGTAACAAAAGAAGGGCAAAGAGAAAAATATACTCTTTCTATTAGAACAGATTTTACACCTGCAAATCAAAGAAGACATTTTGGTGTTAATCCATGGAGTGATGAATCCATGATTTACAAAGTATTTGCAGGTGAATATGCATTCCGGGGTATCAGAACAGCCGAAGACTCTGCTGCTGTACCACAGGAATTTCATTCATTCCGCGGCTGGGCTCATCCTCAAACCCAGGAAAGAGCACTAGATTCACTCCAGAAGCTTGAGCTCTGGAAACTTCAGCATCCCCAGTATGAATATGCAAACAAACCCGATTATTTTATTGAAGGTACAATTACAGGTCCGTTCCCGGGAGACTTTATTCCTGTCTTCGGTGAGTTTGCTTCAAGAACTACTTTTCTTTTAGGATTTAAATATGAAAACACACAGTTAGCTTTTCCAATCGGACCAAGAAATTATTACCAGGATATTAATGGTCAGATTAAATTAACTACCCGCTTATCCGGTAATATGAAGCTTTCTTTAAATACTCTTTATGCTGATATTAAATCGTCCAGCGGTGCAACAGTTGCTTCAAGTTATGGCGGTGCTCTTTTAGATGAAGCACAAAACTTCTCATATTTAAATGGTACAAGAGCATCAGTCAATCAGCAGGCAAGTTTAATTGGCGGGTTTAATCATAATCAATTGTTTAATAAAAGCAGGCTTCAGTTTTTTGATCAGAGATATATAATTGGCGGAGCTAAATTCACTCATACTTTTTCTGACCGTGCATTTTATGAAATAGATTTTCAGATGGGATATACTGATCAGGAATTAAAACCATTCTCTTATGATGGTTCCGATACAACAAAGATGGTTCATTTCTTTAGCGAAAGAGCAAACAGGTGGTATAGTTATCATATTCCTGACTATGGCAGTCCTAATGCTTCTACAAATTATGGTGCTGATGTTCTTAATACTTATAATATATATGGAGGACCTCAGCGTGCCGATTCATCTTATTCCTATGTATATCAGCTTAAAGGTGATTTAACTGCTCAGATTGGAAGTCATCATCAGATTGATGCAGGATTTTCGGCAAGATTCCAGGATCTTTTTATTTATGCGGGTACATGGTATCAATCGCAGCTTTCATTTACACCTGATACATGGCAGTATTACTCAGCTACACCGCTTGAACTCGGATTATACATTCAGGATAAACTTGAATTTGAAGGGATGATATTAAATGCCGGATTAAGGTTTGATTATTTAAACCCCATGAAAAAAAGTTATGAAGTAGGTTTTCCCCAGGATGCTGATTATGCAACTTTGTTTAATGAAATATATCAATCACTTCCTGGTGAAGCAGGCAGTTATGAAAGATGGGTTGCTTTCAGAGAATATTTTGATAACCCCCCGGGATGGCCTGAAGGTGAAGTAAAAATTCAAACAAAAATTTCTCCCCGTCTTGGTGTTGCTTTTCCCGTTACTGAATCAAGTAAATTATATTTCAACTATGGTCATTTTTATCAGAGACCTCCGGTTTCATTTATGTACAATCTTTACGTTGTGCAGGGCGGTGTTGCATTACCGGCACCTGGACTTGCTATGGCAAGAACTGTTTCTTATGAATTTGGTTATGAACAGATGTTCCTGAATGATTTCATTGTTAATGTTACAGCATATTACAAAGATGTAAGCAATAACCCTCTCGCCAGAACTTATGTTAATTATTATGAAGATAATATTGTCACAACATATCAGCCTGATGCATATAAAGACATCCGCGGTTTTGAAATCAGAGTTGAAAGACCTATTGGCAGATTTGTTACATTCAACGGAATGTATGATTATATGATTCAAACGACTGGAACAACCGGTCTTCATACAGTTTATGAGAACAGGCTGCTTGCAAGAGACAGTGAAATCAGGCATCCAAATATGTTTACAACTGAAGCTACACCAAGAGCTAATATTAATTTAAATCTTCACACTCCGAGAGAATTTGGACCTGAAGCATTTGGTATTCACTGGCTTGAGGAAATATATGCGAGTTTATTTTTTGAATGGAGAGATGGAGCAAGAATTCTGTTAAACCCGCAGGAACCTGATGAAAAGCTCCGCAATTATATTGATGCAGTTGACTGGTGGAATATTGATTTAAGAGCCGGCAAAGCTTTTAATACCTCATTCGGCAGTATCGAATTTGTTGTTACAATAAAAAATCTAACCAACAACAAATTTCTCAGCACTGGAAATATGACTAACAGCCAGTACGACAGATATAAAGAATCTCTCCGTACACCAAATGAAGGAGTGATTGCTACTGTTTCAGATATTAATAATACCAGGACTATCGAGTTTAAAGGAAATGATAAATGGGGAGAATTCCATGATCCTGGTAATATCACAGGTTCAAATAAACCGCATATTGATACCGGTTGGATGGAAGCTCCAATATTTTTAAATCCGAGAAGAATCATTCTCGGCTTAAGATTAAATTTTTAGAGAGTGTGAATTAAGAGGATGAATATGAAAAGTAATTTATTCAGGGTTCTTTTTTTAATCTTTATTATTCCTTTAGGATTTTTATATCCTCAGGGAAGAAATTATAATCCTCCAACTATGAATCTGGATGTTGGAAATTTTAACATGACATTTAAAAGAGTTATGGGAGATGGAGGAATGCAGTCTCAGTACAGCTGGAATCTTACTGGTTCTAATGCTGCTGAAACAGAACTTTTTTATTATCCTGCCGACAGATGGCAGTCAAATATGCTGTTTCAGATATTTAATCCTCTTTCTCTCGATGATAACGGAATAATCGATGAGAATGGTGTACAGAAACCTATGATCACAAGGGGGGATGCATTAACAAACTATGGTGTAACCGATTGGGCATCGGAAACCAGGAGATACCGCCCTCCGCATGTTGTTGTAGATGGTATCCCGCTTACACCTCCATATCTCTGGAATGTAAATCCAAATCTTGAATCAGATATAAAAATTGAATTTGAAGATGTGCTTCCACAATTTGGTATAAGAAGCCATGTTGAAGTATTTGCATTTAATGGTTCGGAACATGGTGATTATTTTATCTGGAAAGCTACTCATAAATTTACAGGTGAAATAAAGAGACCGCGTGACGCAGCAACTTCTTTAGATACCCTACCTGATCAGACTATAAGATTCTGGTGGCCTATAGCTTTTTCATTCGGACCAACAAAAGCCGGAGAACGTGAAGTACAGGGGGGTTTCTCGTTTGAGGGACAGGATGATCTCGATTCCTGGTTCAGATTCAAACCGCAGTATGTAACTAATGGAAGAGACTCGTTATACGTTGCTTATTATTATGATGCTGATGTTCCTCTTGTGCCTTCATATCCAAATGGTTCTACGGATGATGTTGGAGATCCCGACAGGGTAACTGGTTTTCTTCATTCAACACAAATTCCCGGTTATGCATTATTGCATGCAGACAAATCTGCATCAGACAGATCAAATGACTTTTCGCAGCCTTATTCATTACCTCATGCTACAATTATTAGTGACCTGTGGGGAAGAAGGGATGTTGGTTTAAAACTGACATATCGTGGAGACGATTCGAGAGGTCGTTTTCCTTTAGACCCGATAACTGCAGGTTTCTATACAGTGCCGCAAAAGGGACATATGAGATTTATTACAGTTGGTCCGTATGAACTTACTAAAAACAAACAGCAAAACAGGGTTGATTCAATAACATTTGTATATGCAGTTGGAGTTGGCGATATAGGATTTGCTGCAGCCGATTCAATAGGTAAACTTTGGTTTAATGGTGTAATATCAGATTCAGCAAAATTCGAAGCTATAATGAAGGGAAGAGATTCACTTGCAAATGTTCTGGATCGTGCTTATTGGGCATGGGATAGAATAAGCAAAGGGTTACCAGTCCCTGCCGCTCCGCCTTCTCCTGATCTTGAAGTTACATCAGGACCTGACTACATAACAGTTGAATGGAGTTATCCTTCACCTGATTATTTTAATGATGCATCAACCGGTGTAGACGACTGGTATGCATGGCGTGTTTACAGAAAACAGGGTGCTTTGCTGGTAAATGACCCGCTGGATGAAAAAACCCTCTCTAAATGGGAACTTATTTTTGAAACAACGGACAGAAATCAAACAGTCTTTATCGACAGTAATGTAGTAAGAGGATTAGATTATTACTATGCTGTAACTGCTGTTGATGATGGTTCACAGAATAACGGAATTTTCCCCGGACAAAAAATTGAAAGCAGCAGGTTTGTAAGTGTATCTAAAATTCCTGCTGTCCCTTATAAACCCGGTCTCAGTACCTTAGAAGAAAACCAGGTAAGA
>DASRQG010000246.1:0-4916 GCA_035645995.1 Mariniphaga sp.
ATAAGGTTTGAACGTCGCATAGAATTGTGGGGGGAGGGATTTGCGCTGCTCGATATCAAACGGTTAAAAAAGGGGCTCGACAGGACCGACAGTAATCACGATCCTGTTGTAGCACAATTAATGAGTCTGGAGCCGGAATCAACACGTTTTAATTTCAAGATACCTCAGAAGGAAATAGACAGCAACCCTTTTATTTCTGATTTTGATCAGAATCCTTAAGAATTAAAATTTTTATTGTCGCCATTTCCTTTGAAATTCTTCTCTTTCCCGCTGCTGTTTGTCCATGAGTTCTTCCCACTCCCGGCGTTGCTCGTCATTTTTGAAGTGAGGAGAAAAAAGATGATCGTTATTAAAAAAATAACGGTTCATTCTTTTTTCAAAGTCTTGCATGAATTGTTGTCTGGAGTCATCACTAAATGGTTTTTCCTGGTCGAACTCAAAGTCGAACAATAGTGAGTCAAACCTGAATGGGTAATCCGGCCTTATGAAGGTATCAGGGATTGTAGGCATATATTTTTTGTTTGGACGCGGGATGGATGGTGAAAAATGGAACTCAAAAGAAAAAGGTGATTCCGGAAATGCAGGAGATCTAAAAATTGAATCGTTCCAAAATTCGTTAAGAAATTGTTCTATGCCAGGGAAACGTTTATATGACAAACTATCGAAAGGAAAGCCTATGCTAAGGGTCGTGTCTAATTTCCAGGTAATAATTGCTGTTGAATCGAAACCTGTTAAATCACCTTTTTCGTTATATTTTTTATTTACGATAATTTGCTGGTCGGGCAATTTGTTTTGTTTGTTTTCCTGAGCAGGGACATTAACTGCTGCAAGAAAAGTTAAAGTTAAAAGGGTTATAATTTTCTTCATAGCAGATAGTTTTAATATAATTGTTATACAATATAATGATATAATCAAAACCAATGCCTAAGAATGATATTCGGTTGTTAAAGATCATCAATTTGGATGCTTATTCAAATTAATGATACACTATCCCAAGAAAATTAAACAAATATAAAAAAGTCTTAAAAATTACATTAATAAAAAATTATTGATCAGTGATTTATTTAAATGTAGTAAATAGGAAGTGAAATTAAATGTTTGGGGGTTAAAAAAATTAATCGTATTTATGTTCATCGTCAGCCGGGCCACAAGAACAATTCTCATGTAATCCCTTTTCATATTGCTGCAGTGCTCTCAGGCTCATTCCCATATTGGAGAAGCCACCATCGTTAAACAAGTTTTGCATGGTCACTTTCTTAGTAAGATCAGAGAACAGGGTAATACAATAATCAGCACATTCATCGGCAGTGGCATTTCCCAGAGGAGACATCCGGTCTGCAAAATCGAGTAACCTGTCGAAGCCTTTAACCCCACTACCGGCAGTAGTAATGGTTGGCGATTGTGAGATGGTATTGATCCGGACGCGGCGTTCACGGCCGTAGATATATCCAAAGCTGCGTGCTATGGATTCGAGTAAAGCCTTTGCGTCGGCCATATCGTTATACCCATAAAAGGTACGTTGGGCTGCAACATAAGATAATGCAACTACTGAGCCCCATTCATTTATAGCATCCAGTTTTCTGGCTGTTTGTAAAACTTTATGAAACGATACTGCAGAAATGTCAAGGGTTTTGTCCAGATAGTTATAATCAAGATCACTGTAATGGCGTTCTTTACGGACATTAGGAGACATTCCGATGGAATGGAGCACGAAATCAACTTTCCCTCCCAGGTATTCCATTGATTTTAGGAATAGGTTGTTAAGATCTTCTACTTTGGTTGCATCGGCAGGAATCGCAATTGTATTTAGTTTGTCTGCCAGCTTTTGAGTTTCACCCATACGCATGGCTACTGCAGTGTTTGTTAATGTTAAGGTAGCACCCTCTTCGTAAGCACGTTCTGCTACTTTCCATGCGATAGAATCGGGATTTAATGCACCAAAAACGATTCCTTTTTTTCCTTGAAGTAAATTAAAACTCATGGTATAAATATTCTGAATTTAGAAATGCAAAGGTAATTGAGTAAATATTAATTAAAGTCGTAATGGCATTATTCGTTTAAAAAAACCAACATCTTTAACCATTCTTATCAAATTTTGTTCGTGGAAGTTCAAAAAATTCAATGTTATATTATTTGAAATGATTATAAATAATTTTGTTGATATGGAAATTCAGTTTTATATTTGCAGGAAACAAATCGGCAGGAAAAATGAATTTTGATTGTATAAATAAAATATTTTTGGGGTTAGATACCTATAGCGAATTCGTTTTGCCGTCAGTATTTATGTCTATGCGCTAGCCTTCATTCAGTGGTTTTCCCATTGGTTGAAGGCATACACAGTTTAACAGCGTTTATAATCTCTAAGTTTCATCTTCATTTTTAATAATATGTCGAATCATGTAATTCGGCTAAGTGGCAGTCATTCAAGAAATGCTGATTCAGTCAGGAATCTGGTCACCTGGTTACGTAACATTGATGGTTTTAAATTTATAGTAGTATCTGCAGTTCATGACATTCTTGAACCGGTATATTATGCTATTGAGCATGCAGCAGATATAAACACTCAGAATTTTGCAGATCATTATCATAAATTATTTACCGAATCAACGGGTAATGATGTGAGTGAATCTTATGCAAAATTGGTTGCAAAATTAAAAGCCATTATTAAGGGAATTAAACTAACCGGCGATTATTCCGATTCATTGAAAGATCAAATTGCAGGTTTTAGTGAACAGTTAACTGCCGAGATATTTAAAGTGCAATTGGCTTCAGAAGGAATTGAATCAACAGTTATACTTCCCGAACAAATGGAACTCTCAGCAACCGATGACTATGGCAATGCGACATTTACTTCGGTAGATACTGAATTTTTGTTAGGGTTGAAGGAAGGTTGTTATTTAATACCAGGATCCTATGGTGTAACAACTAAAGGGAAAATATCGAGGGCCGGTAAAACAGCTGCTGATTATACTGCTGCTTTTTTAACACGGGAACTTGGCATCGATAGATTGGAATTATGGGGTATCGATAAAGCTTTCAGAAGAGCAGATATTCAGATTATTTCAGATGCTCCTGTTATCGGAAGACTCACTTATTCAGAGGCGAGTGAGTTGGCATATTTTGACCATTATTCCTTTCATCCCCGTACTGTGGAGCCGCTGGAATCAGAACATATTCCTGTAGTGGTAATGAATACTAATTCAGGGAAAGGTGAAATTGACACGATTGTAAACACTGAAACATTTATAGAAGAACAAATTGTAAAAAGTGTGGCATGTTCGGATGATATATCATTGATCAGATTAAATGGCCCCGGGGTGGGATTAAAACCGGGGATTCTTGCAAAAGTGACAACACAATTAAATCATGCGGGTATCAATATCCGTTCGGTTATTACTTCGCAGATTTCGATTAATTTCATACTTGAGAAATCGACCGGAGCAACAGCATTGAACCTGATTAATCAGCTAGGGTTTACTTCAGTGAAAGATATATCGTTGATAGAAGATGTTTCACTTATAGGTATAATAGGTCATGGTATGCAACAGAACTATGGAGTTTCTGCCAGGATATTTTCTGCAGTAGCTCAACATAAGGTAAACGTAGTTTTAAGTGGTTCAGGTGCTTCCGACCTGGTAAGTTATCTGGTTGTGAAGAAAGCAGATAAAGAAAAAAGTGTAAAGGAAATTTACAAATCGTTTTTTAGTGACACATTAATAGAAGAAATACATTATAATCAATAAACATTGTAGATATGACAACAAAGAATTTAAAATTTGAAACATTACAGCTTCATGCAGGGCATCAACCTGATAAAGATACTAACTCAAGGGCTGTCCCTATTTATCAAACCTCGTCGTATGTTTTCAACAATGCAGAACATGCAGCCAATCTGTTTGCATTAAAAGAGTTTGGTAATATATATACCAGGATCATGAATCCTACGTCTGATGTATTTGAGCAAAGGATTGCCGCTCTGGAAGGAGGTGTAGCAGCATTGGCTGTAGCATCAGGGCATGCTGCTCAGTTTTTGACTTTTAACACAATATTGAATTTGGGAGATAATTTTGTGACTTCACCCTATCTTTATGGTGGTTCATTCAATCAGTTTAGCGTTTCATTTAAGAAGCAGGGTATTGAAGCCCGTTTTGCTTCAGCTTTAACTGTGGATGCTTTTGAAAGGCTCATTGATGAAAAGACAAAAGCTTTATATTTCGAAACAATAGGTAATCCCGGTTATGTTATTCCGGATTTTGAGGCATTCGGTGCATTGGCAAAAAAATATGATATTCCTTTAATCGTTGATAATACTTTTGCCGGCGGAGGTTATCTTTTCAGGCCCATTGATTATGGTGCGAATATTGTGGTTGAATCAGCAACAAAATGGATAGGTGGCCACGGCAATAGCATTGGAGGTGTAATCATAGATGCCGGTAACTTTAATTGGGGTAACGGTAAATTTCCGGGTTTTACTGAACCTTCGGAAGGTTATCATGGATTAAAGTTTTGGGATGTGTTTAACTTTGACAGTCCGCTTGGTAACATAGGCTTTATTATTAAAGCACGGGTAGAAGGGCTTCGTGATTTTGGACCTGCAATTAGTCCTTTTAATTCCTTCTTGCTATTGCAGGGCTTGGAAACCTTATCATTACGTATGGAAAGACATTGTGAGAATGCTTTAGTACTTGCAAAATGGCTGGAGCAGCATCCTAAGGTTGAAAGTGTTAATTATCCCGGACTTGAAGGCAATTCTAATTATGAGAATGCTAAAAAGTATTTTAAACGTGGTGCTGGAGGCATGTTATCGTTTACTGTTAAAGGAGATAAAGAAGATGCCAATAAAGTGGTTGACAATCTGGAAATGGTAAGCCATTTGGCAAATGTTGGTGATGCAAAAACTCTTATTATACAGCCAT
>DASRQG010000247.1:0-7605 GCA_035645995.1 Mariniphaga sp.
CATTCAGAGAAATGAGAAATGGTGAATATAAGGTGATCACTCTTTTTGCAAAAAAAGCCCGTGGATTGATGACACGATTCGTGCTGGAAAACAATATCGATCGCGCTGAAGACCTACAGGCATTTGATTATGAAGGATATACCTTTAATCCCAGATTATCAGAACCCGGAAAACCGATATTTACCCGGGGTTAAGCATACATTATTCCTGTCCACCTATAAGTTTATCGGCCATGGCATCAGCAAGTTTTAATAAATGGTCTTTGTTTTGTTGACGGAGTGTACCTTTCTCTTCAACCGGTTCATAGACCATTTCCCATTTTATATTTTCAGCAAAAACCTTGAGATTTTTAACACCACCACCATTCCAAAGAAAGTTTCCAAAAATTCCAAGGTAATGATCTTTCGGTGCCATGTGTTCTATCGTTGATAATAGAATTTCAACATTTGGGAACATTGAATTATTGTAGGCAGGACTGCCAACGATAAACCCTTTATATTTAAAGATATCGTTAATAATATAAGAAGCATGAGTTTTGGAAGCATCATAAACACGAATATTTTTAATTCCTCGTTCCGCAAGTCTTCGTGCAATTACCTCTGCCATTTTTTGGGTATTCCCATACATTGATCCATATACAATCACAACACCTGTATCCAGATCATAAGAACTCCATTTATTGTAACGGGTTAATACCCAGTCTAGATTACTTCTCCATATAGGACCGTGAGTAGCAGCAATCATTTTAATGTCAAGTGGAGCAAGTTTTTTAATAGCACGCTGAGTATGCGCACAATATTTACCAACAATATTGGTAAAATAACGCATTACCTCAACTTCATAAAAAGCGAGATTAATCTCATCATCAAATACGCCACCATCTAAAGTTC
This sequence comes from Mariniphaga sp., assembly GCA_035645995.1. Lineage (GTDB taxonomy): Bacteria > Bacteroidota > Bacteroidia > Bacteroidales > Prolixibacteraceae > Mariniphaga. The sequence continues at coordinate 891 of DASRQG010000247.1, forward strand.
CATAACTTCCAAATGCATCACCCGAAAACAGTATCTTTTGAGTTTCCTCATAAGTTACCATAGTTTCAGGCCAGTGTACCATAGGGATTACCTGAAACTGAAGCCTGTGTTTTCCAAGTTCCAGAACAGAATCATCATGTACAACATGTACCTTTTCAGGTTCTTTATAAAAGGACTCTACAAATGCAAAAGTTTTCTTATTTCCGACTAAAGTAATGTCAGGGTATCTGTTAATGATTGCCTTAAGAGCACCTGAATGATCAGGCTCCATATGATTGATCACCAGGTAATCGATTGGGCGGTCGCCAATAATCCCTTCAATACTGTCGAGATATTCATCAATAAATGAACGTTCAACAGTATCGATTAATGCAATCTTTTCATCAACAATCAAATAGGAGTTATATGAGATTCCATGCGGGATGGGCCAAATATTTTCAAACAAGTGAGTGCGACGGTCGTTATAACCTAAAAAATAGACATCCGGTGCAAGGTTTACATATTGCATGATTCGTGTATTTTAAATTCAGGATGCGAATTTAACAAAATTGTATGGAAAAAACTGAAGATCGGAAAAGAGGAAACAGGAAACTAAAATGTTTTATCTTTGACCTGATAAAAATCAACTGGAAAGTGGGATGATGATTGTTATAATCCATTAACAGAAAAAAATTATTATAAATATATGCCAATTGAAAAGAAAAGCAGAGTTATGATGTTTCCACGAGTGGGAAAATTCATCATTATATTTTTTGCAATTGCATTTATAGTAGCAGCAATTCGTGCTTACCAGCTCTACATGTATGTCTTCAATGAAAATGTAAAAACAGAGAAAGCAATTATTATTCCTGAAGAAGCATCTATAGACCAGGTAAGAGATACGCTTCAAACACATGACATCCTGCTTAACAACAAGGCATTTAACTGGGTTTCAAAAAAGAAGAAATATCCTCAGTCAATAAAGCCCGGTCGCTACCTGTTACGAACCGGCATGAATACCAATCAGATAGTGAATAAACTACGGGCAGGAGAACAGGATCCGGTAAATGTAACCTTTAATAATGCACGTTTTAATGAAGACCTGGCAGGAAAGGTAAGCAGATATATCCAGGCTGATTCAGTTGCGATACTTCAATTATTTTCCGACACAATAAAAATAGAGCAGTGGGGGTTTAATCCTGAAACATTCAGGGCAATGTTTATCCCCAACACCTATCAGTTTTACTGGACTACCAGTGCAGAAGGATTTGCAGAAAGGATGAAAAAAGAGTATGACCGGTTTTGGACAGATGACCGCAAGAATAAAGCAGAAGAGATAGGGCTAACACCAATTGAAGTAATAACACTTGCATCCATAATACAGGAAGAAACAGCAAAAAGTGAAGAATTAAAACGTGTTGCAGGGCTATATATCAACCGCTTGAACAGAGGAATGCCATTGCAGGCTGACCCGACTGTTCGATATGCAGTAGGTGATTTTTCTGTACGACGGATCCTAAATGCACACCTGGAGGTGGACTCACCATATAATACCTATAAATATGCAGGACTTCCACCGGGGCCTGTTAATTTCCCTGAAGTATCGGCTATAGAAGCTGTTCTGGACTATGAAAAACATAAATATTTATATATGGCAGCTAAAGAAGATTTCTCAGGGTATCATAATTTTGCATCCACCTTATCAGAACATAATCGGAATGCCAATCGTTACCGGGCGGCACTCAATAAAAAGAAAATTTACAAGTAAACTACACGGTTGCTTCCTGATTACATTTGATTTTATGCTACTACATTCACTTCCCGTTCGAGCTCCACACCAAACTTTTTAAACACCTTCTGTTTTACTTTTTCAGAGAAATTATAGATCTCTTTCCCTGTAGCCCCGCCATAATTTACAAGAACAAGAGCCTGCTTGTCATGAACACCTACATTACCTTCCCTATACCCTTTTAGACCAGTGTGTTCGATAAGCCATCCTGCAGCAAGTTTTACTTTCCCATTTTCTGCATCAAAAACAGGCATGTCAGGATAATTTTTTAATATTTCATTGGTAACAGCCGGATCAGCAACCGGATTTTTAAAAAAACTGCCGGCATTTCCCATCATTGTAAAATCGGGTAATTTGGAGGTACGAATTTCAACAATTGCCTGTCGTATATTATGCAGATTTACTCCTCCCAATGCTTTAACCCTTTCTTCAACCTGACCATAGTTAAGTTTAAATTCAGGGAATTTTTCCAGCCGGAACACAACAGAAGTAATAACAGCACTTCCTTTAAGTGTTTCCTTAAAAATACTGTTGCGATAGCTGAAATTACATGCTTCGGCTGACAATTCAATCTGCGTTTTTTGTTGGAGATCGTATCCTCTTACAATTTCAATCACATTGCTTACCTCCTGTCCATACGCTCCAATATTTTGCACAGGGGCAGCTCCTACAGTTCCGGGAATCAATGAAAGATTTTCTACTCCCCCCAATTGCCAGCTGACACAATACTTGACAAAATCGTCCCATATTTCACCTGCTCCTACTTCCAACCATACATGTTGTCTGTCTTCATGCACCTTTCCAATTCCGGGAACATTTGGGTGTAGAACCAATCCTTCAACATTATCCATAAACAGGACATTGCTTCCCCCACCAAGAATAAAGTAGGGTACATTGCTCCAGGTCTGATTGGATTTTACAAATGTATCGACATCTTCAATTTCAGTAAACTCGAAAAAATATCGTGCGATGGCATCAACACCAAATGTGTTATAATTTTTTATTGAATGGTTTTCGAAAAAGCGGATCATGTTAATTTGATTTCCGGCAAAGATAGAGGAAAATAAAGAAAAGAAAGAAAAGATGAAGGCAGTGTAAATTTATTACAACCTCAAATATTTACCGGATAAGCCAGCGTTTAACCAATATAACAATAATTTATATTAACCGGGTCTGAGAAAGTTCATGTTTTAAATATCCACCTATAAATTTACCTTTGCAACAGATGAATAATTATGATATTATAGTTGTAGGTGCAGGGCCTTCAGGATTGCTGGCTGCCGGTAGAGCTGCACAGCTAAACGCACGTGTATTGGTACTTGAAAAGATGCGATCGGAGGGTCGTAAATTGTTAATTACAGGGAAAGGGAGGTGTAATGTTACGAATGATGCACCACCTGCTGAATTTATAAAGCATATATACCCTGATGGGCGATTTTTAAGGAATGCATTTTCAGGTTTTTTCTCAAAAGATATCATTAACCTTCTAAACAGGTATGGCGTTGAATTGACACTTGAACGTGGTGGCCGATACTTTCCGGCCAGCAATAAATCTGCCGACATATTAAAGGCGCTCTTGAAATGGGTTCACGATTTTCAGGCGGAGATCAGGTGTGGCCACCAGGTTGAAGCACTGATTGTTGAAGATGGTAAAATATGTGGAGCAATAGCTAATGGAGAAAAGTTTACATCAAATGCAATAATATTGGCTACAGGAGGAAAATCTTATCCTGCCACAGGTTCTTCAGGAGACGGATATACGTTAGCCAAAAGTGTGGGACATACAATAATAAATCCGCTCCCGGCGCTGGTTCCACTTGAAACCAAGGGTAACATAGCCCGGAACTTGCAGGGGTTAAACCTTAAAAATGTAAGGGCTGTAATTTGGGTAAATTCAAAAAAGACAGGAGAAGCATTTGGTGAAATGCTGTTTACTCATTTTGGATTATCTGGCCCAATAATATTAACACTCAGCAGGATTGCCACAGCAGCAATGAATAAAGGCGAAAAAGTAGAAATTACAGTGGACCTAAAACCGGCACTTGATGACCAGAAGCTCGACATCAGGCTACAGCGTGATCTAAATGAGCATGGCAAGAAACAACTCTCAAACATCTTTCGTAACTGGCTGCCGGCATCAATGATTCCTGTATTCATTAGTGAACTTAATCTTAATCCGGAGAAAATGTGTAATCAGGTATCTTCTAATGAAAGAAAAAAAATCAGATACATGATGAAAAATTTACATTTTGAAGTTAAGGGAAACCGGCCTTTTAAAGAAGCTATTATTACTGCCGGAGGAATCAGCACTCGTGAAATAAAACCCAAGACAATGGAATCCATGTTGATACAAGGTTTATATTTTGCAGGAGAACTGATAGATGCAGATGCTGAAACCGGTGGCTATAACCTCCAGATAGCTTATTCAACCGGTTGGTTGGCAGGAAATTCGGCAGCAGAAAAAATTAATAATAAATGACCAATACCAGGCAAACAAGGTAATTATTTCAATTATATTTGTAAATCAGTATCATACCTATAACAAAGAGGTGCAATCAAAGTGAAACAGTAAAATACCAATTTCTCCTTTTTTCTTCAGGATTTTTGCAATGTTACTAAAATAAACTATTTTCAACGCGTTAATTGAAACTGATCTGATGAGAAAAATATATTCTTTTATCACGTCTACGCCATTTATGGCTTTTATTTTTTTAGTCCTGGCATTTTCGATGGCAGTCGCCACATTTGTTGAAAGTAATCATGGAACTCCTGCAGCACGTTCATTAATTTATAATTCGTGGTGGTTTGAGCTTCTGTGGGCTCTTTTTGCGTTTAACCTCATAAACAACCTGTTCAAGTACCGTTTATTAAATAAACAGCGGTTTACTATGGGGCTATTTCATATTGCATTTCTGGTGATGCTACTTGGAGGTGCTGTTACGAGGTGGTTGAGTTTTGAAGGCATGATGCATATCCGGGAAAATGAAAGCTCCAATTTCATTTTATCATCCAAACCTTCCTTTTATGCTGGTTTAAATGATCAGGAAAAAGAAAAGGATGTACGTTTTTCGGAACTAACACCTAAAGAATTTTCAGCCAGCTTCGACTATGAAGGCGAAAAAATCACGGTAAAAACAATAGGATTCATCTCACATGCTGAACGAAAAGCTATTCCTTCAGCTTCAGGAGAGGCTGTACTTGATTTTGTATTTGCTGCACCCGACAGGCAAGGAATGCAATCGTTCACATTTAGAAAAGGTGAAGTTCTTGAATATCCGGGTTTTGTTGCAGGATTTGAATCAGACAGAGAAACTCCAATCCGATTTTTCACTAAGAATGACACCTTATACCTGGAAGCAGATGCTCCTGTTCAGGAGACAACGATGGCCAGTCAGGAGTCAGTTGATCACCCTGCAGGTGAATTGATTCCTGTTCAAAAAATGTTCTTGTATAGCATGAATGATTTTCGTTTTCTGATCCGGGATCATCTTCCAAATGCTACATTCACTGCTGTTAAGAGTCCCCATGAAACGAACGAAGAAGCTGTAATGGTTCAGGTATCGAATGGAAACAGGGAACAAACCATACCGGTATTTGGCCATGCATCATTGAAGGCTGATACGGTAGAGGTACCAATAGGAAATACAACCCTTAAACTTGCTTATGGTGCAAAGCCAATAAACCTCCCTTTTAGTATTCATCTCAAAGATTTTCAACTAGAGCGTTATCCCGGATCGGAGTCACCTTCTTCATTTGCATCTGAAGTAGTATTAATAGACGTGGAGGAAGGCATTGAGCGTGATGTCCGTATATTTATGAATAATACTTTACTACATAAAGGTTATAAATTTTTTCAATCGTCGTACGACCAGGATGAGAAAGGAACTGTGCTATCTGTAAATTATGACTTATGGGGAACCTGGATATCCTACTTAAGTTACGTTCTCTTGATAATTGGATTTGTATTATCTCTGATCAATAAAAATGCGTATTTCAGAATATTGGTACAACGCTTAAAGAATAATTCAATGAAAGCCACTACTTTAACGCTTTTATTGTTTGGATTAATCTTTAATGTACAGGCTCAGGAAGATACCGGAGCAGGAATTCCGGAAGTTGACAAAGAGGTAGTGGAGCAATTCAGTGAGATATGGGTCCAAAGCATTGATGGAAGGATAAAACCTTTGTCGTCGCTAACAAGTGAGATCGTAAGAAAAGTAAGTCGTAAATCATCAGTTTATGGTAAATCGGCCGATGAGGTTGTACTGAGCATGATGGTTTATCCTGAAATATGGCAGACCAAACAATTTGTAAGGGTGTCGGATAAAAAGCTTGCTGAAGAATTAGGCATCAGTGGAAAATACATATCCGTACAGCAACTTTTTGATGAAAAAGGCAACTACAGAATAGCAGAACAGGTACAGGCAGCTTTCAGTAAGCCAGCAGCTTTCAGAAATCAAATGGATAAAGAATACATTTATCTGGATGAGCGGGTGAGCATTTGTTTCATGGTATTCAGAGGATCATTGTTTAATATCTTTCCCAGAGAAAATTACGAAGACACATGGTATTCACCAGGATCTGAAGCTGTTGAATATTCAGATGGTGATTCAATATTTATACGGAGTGGTATCAATTTGATGCTACAATCAATCAGGCAGAATGACCATGTTGGAGCCAGGGAAGTACTGAATGCAGTAAACACTTTCCAGGAAAAATATGGTAATGATTTGTTACCTTCAGAATCAATAAAAAAGGCTGAATTATTCTATAATGATGTTAATCCATTTGAGCGCATTTTTCCGTATTACCTGTTGTTCGGTTTATCGCTGCTTATTATTTTATTCATTAATATCTTCCGCAGAAAACCTTTGCCCTCCCTGCTAAAAAATATTTTCAACTGGGCGATAATACTTCTTTTTGTGGTACATACAGCCGGTATTATTA
>DASRQG010000248.1:0-2717 GCA_035645995.1 Mariniphaga sp.
ACAGGATAGGGCGGTTCTGAACCTTTAAACATCCCCGACACGTAATATGTAATCTGCTTTTGAAGCATTCCCATCAATCCTTTTACTTTTATCCGGTAATTCCTGCCATTGCCTGTAAACATATTCCCAAATAGGAAAAGAAGGTAGTTCATTGATAAAAGCAGACCCGAAATATTATGTATTCCTATCGCCAACTGAAAATCAATAAGCAGGAAGCTGCGACCGGCATAATGAAGGCTCACGCCCGAAAGTATTAACAATATAATGCAGATTGCATTTATTCCATGCCATATTCTCAGCCATAAAGGATATAAGTATAATTTCCCTGAATTTTCCATTTTCTACTTATTTTTTATCCTGAGTATGATATGAATAACTATTCCTGCAATGGTTCCCAACAATATAAGGCCATAAATAAGATTTAAATACGGTATTCTGGAGGCACCAATAAGATAATATTCATACGACATTTCGCTGTTCACACCTCCGATAGTTGTAATGATTGAAGACAAATTTGCATCATTATTGGCCCTTGACTGAAGATTTTGATACTTGTAAAGTGAAGCCTGTAACATTGAATTTGCAGAATGACATTCCACACAATTGCGGGTGGCTTTTTCTTTAGGTAGTATATTGTGCGATACCAGCAATGAATCCACAACATCTGTATGGCAATCAATACAACGAATCCGGCGAAAGTGTAAAGCCTGGTTGGGCAGCCAGCCATGAATCTGTACAAGCTGCGGATTTGATTCACCGGTTACCTGCTGATATCTTACCATGTTGTCATGACAGGAAAGACACATGTTGTTATTGGTCTCAACAATCTCATTTAAACTTGAACTTAATCTTGCAGTGGGCTTATAATAATGCTGACTGTGACATTTAGTACAAGAAAATTGCTCTCCATGTTTTTCGTAATGGACACTCTTATGGTACTCTTGCTCAATTTCATCGAATTTCCAGGATGCATAGGTATCATCTCCTCCGTGACAATCGATACAGGTCATCAAAGGCTCCAATTTTAACTCAGCATCGTGCGGATAATTTTCATAGTCCATTGAATGACAGTCAATACAAAAGAAATTATTATGCACCCCGGCGGAAAGCTTAACTGTATCGAGAATATACAACGGATTCATCAACCGGCGCTCTTCTCTTTCAGTCCATTCATTATAAACAGGAAATGTATGTGAACTATGACATTCCAGACAGGTTTTATTTTTTTCATTTACCTGACCTGTTGCTACAGTTACAAAACTCCCACAGACAAAAATACTCAAGAGAATTGTACAGATGAAACTTCTCATTAAGGCAGATGGTATTATAAACTGCTCCGGAGAAGATGCTCCGGAGCAGGATGCTGTTCAAAAGTTTATTTTAAAGTTCTTATGAAGTTAATCAATGCCCAACGGTCTTCTTCTTCGGGAATTTTTTTCTCAAAATTTGGCATTTCGTTTCTTCCTACAACGGTCTGATAATATATAACACCATCGCTTTGAGCCTGGAAGGCTGCATCATTAAATGGCATCATTTCAGCATCCATACTGGCTGCTTTAGGTCCATCACCAAGACCAACATTACCATGGCACGACTTACAGTGTTTGGCATACAACATCTTACCTACTTTATCCAATGACTTGTCAGCAGTATAGGGATTTTTCATCTCCTTATATTTTGCGGGTACATCCCAATCTTTAATAACACCATCTGATGGTGCAATGTAGGCAATCAGCATAAATCCTAAAAACAAAACAGTGATTGGATATACTAAAAATTTTGATCTTTCTCTTTTCATAACATACTATTTTTGTTAAACATTAAAGATTCCATAGACGGGTTATTACAAATCCAATTGCCATGTTGTCAAAATTGATTTCATTTGAATTCCACATCATAATTTCCTGCGGCAGTAATCCTTTTGAACTTCCCATATAGATCTGGAAAGCATGTGTACTTGTTGATATCTCCCATCCCAAAGAAAAGTTAGGCTGGTGATGCGGCGGCACTTCATGTTGTTCCGATATCTTCTTGATATTCAAAGGTACATCATAGTTGAATAAAATGGAAGATTGTGGTGAAAAATTATACCGCCCAAGAAAATGTACTCCTATTTTATCATGGTCGAATTCCGGATCAACCAGATTATAATGAGTAAAACTGGCACCAGCCTGTAGGGTTAATCGTTCAGTAAGCTTGCGGCTAACAATTAATTGACTAAAGTAAGACCACCTGTCGGCAAAACTAAAATCAAATTCGGCATCTCCTTCTCCTGAATGCCATGCTTTCCCTGAACCCAAAGCACTTAAATCTCTTCCATCAATTGCCAGAACACCATATAAGGTAACAGCTACCGGAATCGTATTCCTGCGGGTTTGCTCAACAATGGTCCATTTGACATTTAAATCGGTATGCATCTTGTCTTTCGTCAGACCGGCACCCAACTGAAAATTAGAAACCGGAACATAATTTAAACCCAATCTGATGTTTGCAGCCGGAGCATATATACCAAACAAATCAGAAATACCATTTTCAACTGTTCCAAATTTATGTTGTATCGCAAATTCTAATGTTCCGGGAACAGGAATAAATGTCGTTTGATTGTCAATTATATATCCACTGGCAAATGGAAACCGTACCGGCCTGTCTTTCTCGGGTTCATCCTGTGCTTTCAGTTCAGAAAATGGAATCAAGGCCAGCATCAAGATTAGTAATAT
>DASRQG010000249.1:0-6006 GCA_035645995.1 Mariniphaga sp.
TAGCCTTTCCAATTCCACGGGAAGCCCCGGTAATTATGGCTGTTTTTCCTTCAAGTAATTTCATTTTTTGTAGATTTTTGTTTTACGTCGCAAATATAATGATTCAATCCGGAGAAACAGATGAAATTGAAAGATTGAAAAAGTAGTACCTAATTAAAAATTGAAATTGTTGATGAAGAGTTAATAAAAGTAAAAAAACCAATTCAATTGATTATCATGAATTTTAATACAGATTATTAAGCTTTATGAGATACTTCCCTGTATAAATATTAATAATAAGATCAGAATTACTCATTTAATTGGTCAAATGATATAAATCAAACTAGCAGGAGAAAAATAATTAATCATATAACTATCAGGCTTATTGCAATTTAAAGTCGAAACATTTTTATGAATATTAAAAATTTAAACTTTTACTATTGACTTGCGTTAAATTAGTTCTTAAATTGTCCTAACCTAATCTGAGCACTATACATACTCAAAAACATTTTATTTTTTCACCCAAACATTATTGGGACTGACAAGGCGAAGCTGTGTCAAAAAAAACAAAAATTCAAATATATCGTAACCAATTCTTTAGCTTATCATTCAATTTTTAATGCTTGGAACTTTAGTGTCTTCAAAAACACGTGTAAAACTTTTAATTAAATTTTTCCTTTGCGAAGAAATAAATGGCTATTTAAGAAGCATGGAAAGGGAATTTGATGAATCAACCAATTCTATTCGAATGGAATTGCAAAAATTTATCAAAGCCGGACTACTCATTTCTGAACAAAAGGGAAATATAAAATATTATAAAGCCAACTCAGCACATCCTTTGTATGAGGATATAAGACACATAGTTCATAAATCACTCGGCATAGATCAAATACTTGAACATGCTGCATCAGGAATTGAAAATTTAGAATCGATAGTTATAATAGGAAGTTACGCCAATGGAATAGAATCAGATATCATTGAACTTGTGTTTGTAGGCCATGATTTGGACGCTCGTGGTATCAACAAACGCATTGAACTGATAGAGAAAAGCATTAACCGCAAGGTTATGCATCTTCTTTACACACCCTCTCAGATGGAATATTTTTTCCATAACAAGCCCCACTTTATTTTATGGAAAGCAGAAATCCCTTCCGCTTTCAAATACTAACTTTAAACTGCATATTTTCTCGCAGTATCAGACGTCCATATAAATGAAAATACTTGTTACCGGAGCAGCCGGTTTCATTGGGTATTCTGTATCCAGGAAACTACTGCAAAGGGGAGATTCTGTTGTAGGAATCGACAACATCAATGATTATTATGATGTTGATCTCAAATATGCCAGATTAGCGGATTCAGGCATCTCCCGCGATTCAGCGAATTGGCATACCCCCATTCAAAGCACCTTATTTCCCAATTATTCTTTTGTTAGAACAAATCTTGAAGATCGTGAACAGCTCATGGAGTTGTTTGAGCGTGAGCGTTTCGACAAGGTTTGTCATTTGGCTGCACAAGCCGGAGTCAGATATAGTCTTCAGAACCCATATACTTATGTTAATAGTAATTTGATGGGGTTTGTGACGATGCTGGAGGCATGTCGTCACCATAACATCAAGCATCTGGCATATGCAAGCTCATCAAGTGTTTATGGGAACAACACTAAAATGCCCCTAAATACTTCCGATAATGTAGATCACCCTATTAGTTTGTATGCTGCCACTAAAAAAAGCAATGAACTGATGGCTCATACCTACAGTTATTTATTTGGTTTACCTACCACAGGTTTACGCTTTTTTACAGTGTATGGCCCTTGGGGCAGGCCTGATATGGCACTCTTTCTGTTCACAAAGGCTATATTAGAGAATCAGCCTGTAACAATATTTAATCACGGAAATATGGTACGTGATTTTACCTATATTGATGATATTGTAGAAGGTGTTATACGTGTAATAGACAATCCACCCGGCACTAACCATCCGGAAACGAATGCTGGTAAGACACCTTATGTAATTTATAATATCGGTAACTCCTCCCCGGTTCACCTGATGGATTATATCAGTGCCATCGAGAATCATCTGGGGAAAAAAGCAAAAAAAATATACCTGCCAATGCAACCTGGTGATGTCCCTTATACTGAGGCTGACGTAACTGACCTAGTTGCTGATTTGGGCTATAAACCAGAAACACCTGTGACTGAAGGAATAGGAAAATTCATCAACTGGTATTTGAGATATTTTTCGAAGGTGCAAGCATCTCCCGTTCAACTTGCCGGAACTTAATATCCCCACAGCACATCTTTATATTTCCCTCTGTATTTTCTATCACTGTCATTCTTTTAATTAACAGCTTCTTTAATGATGTATCTTTTTGTGAAGAGATTTCTTGATCTTTTGCTATCCATCATTGGATTATTAGTGTTGATTCCAATTCTTGTAATTACTGTAATTGCAATAAAGTTAGAATCCAAAGGACCTGTTTTTTTTATACAGAAGCGGTTGGGTCAAAGTGGAAATGTTTTTTGGATAATCAAATTTCGCTCAATGAAAACAGGTGCTGAAAAAGGAGGTGTTTATTCTGATAAAAATGATAACAGGGTTACGAGAGTGGGAAAATTTATTCGAGCAACAAGTATAGATGAACTTCCCCAGCTAATTAACATAATCAAAGGAGAGATGTCGATCATTGGCCCCCGCCCTACCCTTACTTATCATCCGTGGCCCTTAGAGGAATATACAACTGAGCAGAAAAAACGTTTTGAAGTTAAACCTGGTGTAACCGGTTGGGCACAAATAAATGGAAGGAAGGAACTTATGTGGGATCAAAGACTTCAATTTGATATTGAATATGTAAATAATCTTTCTTTTGCTTTTGATTTAAAAATATTTTTTAAGACCATTTTCATGGTCTTTACTATGAAAAACAATACCAATACAGGAGAAACTGTCATAAAGTATTAGAACATGGCGTTAAAACTTATGTACATAACCAATAAACCGGAAGTTGCTTTGATTGCTGAAGCTGCAGGGGTGGATTGGATATTTATAGACCTGGAAACTATTGGTAAAAGTCTGAGGCAGGGGCATCTTGATACAGTTCAATCAAATCATAATATCAACGACATACGTAAAATCAGAAAAATTCTGACCCATGCGAAGTTGTTGGTTAGAATTAATCCTATACATAAAGAATCAAAAGTTGAAATTGAGCAAGTCATACAGGCTGGTGCTGATATTGTAATGCTTCCATATTTTAAAACTGTTGAAGAGGTGGAGCATTTTACATCATTAATAAAACGACAGGTAAAATCATGCATCTTATGTGAGACACCTGAAGCTGTTGAAAACATTGATTCTATCCTGGAAGTGCCTGGAATAGATTATGTACATATTGGTTTAAATGATCTACACCTGGGTTATGGGATGACATTTATGTTTGAATTACTGGCCAACGGAACGGTGGAATATCTTGCAAATAAAATAAGAAGAAAAAATATACCTTTTGGATTTGGAGGAATAGCCCGTTTGGGACAGGGGACTTTACCTGCAGAAAAAGTAATAGCAGAACATTACCGTTTAGGCTCAGAAATGGCCATCCTATCCAGAAGTTTTTGCAATTATGAAGTAATAGAAGATTTGAGGGAGGTTAAAAATATTTTCCAAACAGGAATAAATGAAATCCGTAAATATGAGCAGTTTTTGGAAGAACAACAATGCGACTGGTTCTTTGAAAATCAACATCAGGTAAAGAAGCTCATTGATAAGATTACAACAACCAAAACCTCTTCCACCCTGCATTTTAAATAAAACAACAAAAATAATACTGTATTTAAAAAAATACATGAAAATTTTAATTTCAGTGCCTGCTGCTTTTACCAGTGAACATTTAATGCACTTAACCAATATGGGGCATCTGCTCACAATATTACAGGGAGAAACTATACCGGAAGAAATGAAAGTAGAAGATTTTGAAGTGGTGGTTTGCAATAATCTTTTAAGAGATTATCCCATTGAACAGTTCAAGAACTTAAAACTCATCCAGCTTACAAGTGTCGGTACCGACAGGATACCTTTAAAATATATTCTTAAACAAGGAATAAAGATTGAAACAGCACGCGGAGTGTATAGTATACCAATAGCTGAATGGGTGGTTCTCAAAATCCTTGAAATCTATAAAAACAGCCGGTTTTTCCATCATGTACAACAGCTGCATAAGTGGGAAAAGAAACGCAATTTGGGAGAACTTGCAGGAAAAACAGTTGCTATTATTGGCTATGGAAGCATTGGGATAGAGACAGCTAAGAGACTAAAGGCTTTTGATGTCAGGATAACAGCTATCGATAGTCGAATACCTGATCCGGAAGAAATGAAATGGGTGGATAACCTTCAGCCTCCTCATCAGTTGGAAACCGTTATATCTCAATGTGATGTATTGATACTTACAATTCCACTTACGGAACAAACAAAGCATCTGATGAATGAGGATCGTCTATTAATGATGAAAAGCAACTCAATATTAATAAATGTGTCAAGAGGGGCTATTATAGATGAACAGGCACTTATTACGGTTCTACAGCAAAAGAAATTTATGGGTGTTGCACTTGATGTATTTGAGGAGGAGCCATTATCTGCTAATAATCCATTATGGGATCTGGAAAACACATTGGTGACTCCGCACAATGCCTTTGTTTCCGATAAAAATCAACAGCGTTTATTTGACCTTTTCATAGCTAATCTCAACTCAAATACAATAAAGTATGAAGAAATTTCTGCTAATATCGCCTAAGAATCGTACTGTCTGGAATTTCAGGGGTGACCTGATAAGGGATATCATAGCACATGGGTTTGAGGTAATAGTTACAGGTCCGGATGATGTAGGAGCGGAAAAAATAAGGGAACTTGGGGCACGTTTGAAAGTAATTCCATTGAATAAAAATGGATTAAATGTATTGGCAGACTTAAAATATACCTGGTTATTGTGGAAACTGATACGAAAAGAGAAACCTGATATAACATTAGGTTATACAATTAAGCCGGTAATTTTTGGAGCTTTTGCAGCACGGGTAGCAGGTGTTAAGAACATAAATTCAATGGTGACAGGCGGTGGTTATCTTTTTATTACACAGTCAATAAAAGCTAAAATACTAAAAGCATTGGTTACCCTTCTTTACAAGATAGGTTTTAGGTGTGCTCATACAGTAATCTTCCAGAATTCCGACGATCTGAACGATTTTTCACAACAACATAAACTGGTTCCTGTTCATAAAACCCGGCTTGTGAATGGTTCGGGAGTAAATATGGAAAAGTTTAAGCCTGCACCGCTGCCTGAACTTCCGGCCTTTTTTATGCTCTCCCGCATTATGTACAACAAAGGAGTAAAAGAATATCTGGTTGCAGCAAGACAAGTAAAACAACGCCACCCACACGTGCAGTTTATGTTGCTCGGAGCGGTGGAAAATATACAGGACTCAATGAGTGCTGCTGAATTACAAACATATATTGAGGATGGAACCATTGAATATTATGGTGAAACTGCTGATGTCAAACCATTTTACCGGCAATGTTCGGTATATGTTCTCCCCTCCTACCGTGAAGGTACACCTCGTACGGTACTTGAAGCTATGGCAATGGGACGGCCGATCATAACTACTGATACCCATGGATGCCGGGAGACTGTAACAGATGGTAAAAACGGATTTCTTGTGCCTGTAAAGGATAGTGCAACATTAGCAGCCAAAATGGAATGGTTTATTCAGCATCCTGAAGCCATTGAAGTCATGGGACAGGAAAGCCTGAACCTCTGTAAGAAGAAGTTTGATGTAAAGAAGGTGAATGAGGAGATGATGA
This sequence comes from Mariniphaga sp., assembly GCA_035645995.1. Lineage (GTDB taxonomy): Bacteria > Bacteroidota > Bacteroidia > Bacteroidales > Prolixibacteraceae > Mariniphaga. The sequence continues at coordinate 5,823 of DASRQG010000249.1, forward strand.
GGTGGATGGGGATAAAAGTACAAATAAAAGGTTTTAAAAATTACGGTAAGGTTGTACTAGCATGATAAAATATCAGGATCAAATAAGAGTTTTACACGTATTTGGAAAATTAAACAGAGGAGGTTCGGAAAGTTTAATAATGAGCATTTATCATGAAATAGATAGAAGTAAGTTACAATTTGAT
>DASRQG010000250.1:0-2510 GCA_035645995.1 Mariniphaga sp.
CAAACAGGTTTTGTCAAAAAAAATAATTCACAATTAAAATTATTACCTATCTTTGCTTCCAAATTGTAAGAAAATGAACTTGACAATTAACAATATTTATTTTTACTGGTATTTTTATTTTGGTTCTGATAGCGGGATCAACCAGTAAAATAGTATTTACAATAATGATATTTTACCAAAGGTCCCGGAAAATCCGGGGCCTTTTTTTTTGAAATAACCATAGAAAAGAATGAAAGTAACAATAATTGGATTGGGATTGATTGGTGGATCACTGGCAAAGGATTTGAGGCATGCCAGGTTTGCTGATGAATTAACAGGCATTGAAGCAAACAGTCTGCATGCGAAACAAGCATTGGAACTAGGGCTGGTCGACCGTATTGAAACTTTTGATAATGGAATCAAAAATACGGATCTAATCATTATTGCAATACCGGTAGACAAGGAGCTGGATGTTCTGCCAGCTGTTCTTGATGGCATTGATCGTAATACCACAGTTACAGACATGGGGTCAACCAAGAAAGCAATAAGTGATTTAGTAGAAAATCACCCCAACCGTAAGAACTTTGTTGCTGCCCATCCAATGTCAGGAACAGAGTTTTCAGGCCCGATGGCAGCCATTGAAGGCCTGTTCAATGGAAAAATAACCATCATCTGTGACCAGGAAAAGTCGGGTCCACAACATTTAGCTTTGGTAGAAAAGATGTTTCAGTCTTTAGGAATGAACATAGCTTATATGTCGTCCGACGAGCAGGATCACAGTACTGCGTATGTATCACATTTACCTCATGCCGCTGCCTTTGCGCTTGCCAATGCAGTTCAGGATAAGGAAGATCGAAATATTATCTTTGATTTAGCCAGCGGAGGTTTTCGCTCCACTGTCAGACTGGCTAAAAGCTCCAGCACGATGTGGAAGCCTATTTTTGAACAGAACAATAAGTATGTAGCGGATTCTCTTGATGTTTACATAAGGCATCTGCAAGAGTTTCGCGACTGCATGAAGAACAATCAGTTCGACCGTATTGAAGAACTTATCTTAAATGCAAATAAGATAAAAACAATACTAGATGGGGAGCACCCTCATTTTATTAAGAATGAAAAAAAAATTGTTAAATTATATACGAAGCAACAATGAATTCAAAGCTTGAAATCAACCCAATAAAAGGATGGCTGCCAAATCTTAATAATCCTTTATTAATTGCAGGACCATGTAGCCTTGAAACAGAAAAACAGGTGCTTGATACAGCCCGTTTACTTGCCAAAGACCCCAGAGTTTTTATATTTAGGGGAGGTGTCTGGAAACCACGTACCCGCCCTGGTTCATTTGAAGGGGTAGGCTCAATTGGCTTAAAGTGGTTGCAAATGGTGCGTGAAGAAACAGGTTTGCCCGTAGGAACTGAAGTAGCTAATGCACAGCACACTGAAGAAGCTATTAAAGCCGGTTTGGATGTAATCTGGATTGGTGCCCGTTCTACTGCAAGCCCTTTTGTGGTTCAGGAAATTGCTGATGTTGTTAAAGGAAGCAATATAGCAGTTATGGTTAAAAATCCTGTAAACCCGGATGTTCAGCTATGGCTTGGAGCCATTGAAAGAATCTATCAGGCAGGCATAAAAAATATAGTAGCTATCCATAGAGGATTCACACCCTTTAAGGATTCTGTTTATCGTAATCAACCCAACTGGACTACAGTGATTGAATTGCGCCGTTTAATGCCCAACCTTCCTATAATATGTGATCCGAGTCATATAGCAGGAAAGCGTGAACTCTTGTTTGAGATATCTCAAAAGGCTTTTGATATGGGAATGGAAGGATTAATGATTGAATCGCATGTTGATCCCTCATGTGCCTTAAGTGATGCAGCACAACAGCTAACACCTGCCGACCTGGGTAAACTTCTCGACAAACTGGTTATTAAACATGCAACAGCCAACAACCCTGATTTTGAAACAAGGCTTGACATGCTTAGAAATCGTATTGATGCACTTGATTCCGAATTGCTTGAAATACTTTCGTCGAGAGTTGATATCGTTAAACAAATCGGCAAATATAAAAAAGATAACAACGTTACTGCTCTGCAAATCAATCGTTGGAGTCAGCTTATGGAAGACCGTGTTAAACTTGGAAAGAAACTGGATCTCAATGAAACGTTTGTAAAAATATTATTCCAGCTCATTCATGAAGATTCGGTAAGGATGCAGACTGAGATTATGGATTCTGAAAAGACCGTTTCCTAAGTAACTGAAGGGATTTAATAATAGCCCTTTCCATTTGTTTATAGTGCAATATCTCTTTACCCACATAAATAAACATGATTGCCTTTTTGGATGGAATACCATCCAAAAGGAGTTCATGTTTATTTAACCTATAAGCTTCGCGCATTCGCCTCTTAATAGCGTTTCGGTGAACAGCCTTTTTATAAAGTTTTTTACTCACTGCAAGGGCTACCTTCGCCGGAAAATTTCCTTCAAAATCAATATCTAAGGCAACTACCTTAAAGGGATAAACTAAAAAT
>DASRQG010000251.1:0-4856 GCA_035645995.1 Mariniphaga sp.
TTCACGGGAATGACTAAAACGTGAGCGGTAACCTTCATCAGGATTCTGATCTGTACCGGGAACAACCTGCAGCTTTCTGTTAACCACCGGCATCAATAACACATCGCCACCATCAGTCATCCCTACTCCGCTCCAGTGTGTATGACTGAAACCCATAATCGAATTTGCCTGATAAATGTATCCGGCACAATGTGTCCAGCCTTCTGTTCCTGTATCCGGGCTTACATGAATCAATGCATATGGTAAGGATGCCCCCGGAAAGGTATGCCCAAAAAAATCAGTGCCAATAAATGGATTTACATAATCAACCGGATCTTCATTCTGTGCTGTTACTATAAAACTATATCCTTGATTGATAATTATCAAAATGAACAATGAAAAAAGTTTTGGATACTTCATAATGTTATTGGTAACTATGATTAAATTTTAAGTATATTAACCTCAGAGATAAAAATACCACTTAAATATTAAATGAATGATCAAAATTCTATTTGAATTGACTAAAAAAAATGAAGTTTTTTCAAGTGGTTCCATCTTACTTTGTTATTTTTAAGATGATTATCAGGTTCATTGTAATACTTTCTTAAATGCAAAAGATATATAACAGACCTTGCAAAAAACTTTATTGAAAGTCAAACTGATACCTGATTAATTAATGGTATAGTTATAAATTTATAGAATTTAAAAAACGTCTGCTAATTCACCAATAAACTGAACCAATGAAATGTCAGGAAATTAAAATGATCACCACATAAAAACAGATTAAAATGGGTCGTATAAAATACTTTTCAATTATTTTCATTTTTATTCTGTGGACGAACGCTGTTCTGGCACAATTAAATACTCCATCACCTTATCCCGACCGAATTGTACTTAATCTAACGCCCGAACCTACTTCATCGGTGGCAGTAACATGGCGAACTGATGCTTCTATTAATGAAGGCTTTGCTGAGATTCTGACAGCCCCTGAAGGGCCGGTTAATAAGGAGAATGTACAATCATTCAAAGCCACCACTAAATCAATAACATATACTTACCAGGAAGAACCAGCCATTAAAGCCAATCAGCATTCATTTATATTTAATCATCTTGAGGCTGGACAGAAATATATTTATCGTGTTGGTTTTGGAGATTATTGGAGCGAATGGCTGGAATATAAATCCCCCGATGCTGATACAGAAAAGTTTTCTTTCATCTATTTTGGCGACCCACAGAGCGATCTTAAATCACAATGGTCGCGGGTAATCAGAGCTGCTTATGCACATCAGCCCAATGCCTCATTTATGTTATATTGCGGAGATCTTATTAACCGTGCAGGGAGGGATATCGAATGGCATGAATGGTTCCAGGCAGGTTCCTATATTTATGGAATGATACCTCAGGTTATGACTCCCGGCAACCACGACTACAGTAACCTGATCCTTGATCCCCATTGGAACGCTCAATTTACGCTGCCTTCAAATGGCCCTAAAGGACTGGAAGGGACTTGCTTTGTTATTGATTATAATAATCTGCGACTGATATCTATAGATTCAGCTGTCGACTCAGAATTACGTAATGACAATAGCGATAAACTGGAAGCTCAAAAAGTATGGCTAGATTCTGTTTTACAGGTTAGTTCTCAAAAATGGGTAGTAATAACAACACACCTGCCATTCTACTCTCCTAAAGAAAACAGAGACAATGCCCACCTGCGAAAACATTTCCAGCCAATCCTGGAAAAACATAAGGTCGATCTCGTCCTTTCGGGACACGATCACTCTTATGGAAGAGGGAGAGCTACTGATGATCCACAAAATGGCCATAAGGTGATGTACGTTGTATCGGTGAGCGGTCCCAAAATGTATGAAGCGGGGGATAAAAACTGGATGGAACATTCCGGTGCCTTTAAACAGCTTTATCAGATTATTACTATAGAGGGTGACGTACTAAACTATGAAGCCTTCACATCAACAGGAGAATTGTTCGATAGCTTTTCAATTACAAAAAAAGAAAATAACCCTTCAATTTTTTCTGACCTGGAAAACTGAAGGATGCGATAATTAATAATCAATACCACGAAAAATCTTCCAGTCATGAACAGAACTCAAATCATTTCAATCTTAATTGTGGGTATGTCGCTTGCTACTGCCTGGGCAGTAAGAGGACAATTTGGGCATGAACAGGGTGCTGCCTGGGCAGGTGGCATTGGTGCAATGGCATTGGTGCTGGTAGCTAAAAGACCCGATTGGCATAAAAAACTTCTGCCAATAACAATGATTTCTGCCATTGGATGGGGAGTTACCGGCATGATCAGCTATGGAAGAGTAGTTGGTTATGGCCGTAGTGATAACTATCCAAATGCACTTTATGGTTTGATGATGTTGTTTGTAATTGGTGCTTTGTTTGGCCTTTTGGGTGGCGGGCTGACAGGTTTATACCTTGAATCTTCTGATACGAAAAGGGTTAAATGGGGACGAGTGATGGCCGAAATGGTAGCCGGAGCCTTGTTGGTTTATGGATTACTGGTCATGCAACTAGGCATACTAATGACACCACCACGTTCTGAAGCCTGGGCATTATGCCTCGGAGCCGGAATGGCAATGATTTGGTATATGGCTCGCAATGAATTGAATGGTTCTCTTAGAGTTGCTTTATATACAGCTCTCGGTGCAGGGTTTGGATTTGCTTTTGGTAACTTCCTTCAAACAGTAGGGACAGTGCTTCAAATAAATTTCAATATGTGGAACGTCATGGAATATAGCATTGGTTTCTTTGGGGGGACAACAATGGCATATACTGTTTTAACCAGTAAATGGCCAACATCTACAAAATACCCTAAAACTTGGGAGAACAGAACTGCCATTTTTTTCCTGTTCGCTTTTATTCCTTTGATAATATTCCGTGAATCATTACAATATAGTGAATTGGTTAAAAGAATGGCCAATTTTCAAAATACAAACCAGATAGCTCAAATCACAAGTTGGGTTTCAGCAATAATTATGTCAATTGGCATTCTGACTGCATGGATTACTTTAAATCGAAGAAATATTCTTAACAAATTCAATAATCTAATCTTTATATTTGCATCCTATTTCTTCATCTATATTACTTTAAGCTATTTGGTCACAGGCGCTCTTGCCGGCCAATTTCACCTTAATCATCATTTATATCTCATAAACTTTGCAGCAATTCTGATATTAATTCAATATGTTCGTAAGCATGAGTCCCTATCCTTCAATAATCGCATGAATTTTCCCAGATACAGGATTTCATTTTTGGGCATTTTATTATTAATCGCCCTCCTGGCATTAATTTCAATTTCCATACAAGATGGATTACCAGGAGCACATAACCGGTTTGATCCTTAAGATCACAAATCAGAATTAAAATGCCTGCTATTAAAAAAATATATACATTTGTTCAATATATTGCAATCATCCTACTTGCAGGTTGCTATTCATGTAAAAATTTACCGGAACCAATTATGAAGGAACATCAATTATCATTTTCTGCAAAAAACCATGCGCTCGACAATAATGATAACTTCTCACCCGATGATAAATTCCTGTGTTACGATACCCGAGGAACTGTTTATAATGAAAACCTGGCCAATAGTAAATCGATAGAAAAGATTGAGATTTCAACAGGCAGAGAAACTGTATTATGGGAACCGGAATCAATAACCGGAGAGGAAGCTGCTCCGGGTGTTGCTGCTGTATCATGGCACCCGTCTGAAGATAAAGTTATTTTTATTCATGGCCCTTTGCTTCATGAGATTGAAGAACGTGGATATTATAACATTCGTAACCGGACAGGAGTAGAAGTAAGTGCCAATGGTAAGGGGTTAATTAATAAAGTCGATTATCGTGATGTAGCTACCGAACGTCCTACTATCTCCGGCGCACAACGAGGCGGTACCCATCGACATGAATACAGCCGGAATGGCAAGCGGATTGGTTTTACCTATGATGATTATTTACTACCTGAATATGACCGTACCATTGGATATATGGAAGCCCACCCTTCTGCACCTGTTGGTTATAGCCATTATTTTGCAATTTTACTAAAACCTGCAAAGATTGGGAAATCTGCTCCTGGTGAGATTGAAAAAGCCTATGGTGATTCCTGGGCTGACAAGGATGGTACAATGAGAGCTTTTATTGGTAAAGTGAGAGCTGAAAATGGCGTGGATTATTATCACGATTTATATGTGACCGGCATTCCGGAAAGTACCAATATCACTACTGCAAGCTCAGGAGATGCTGAAAAATATCCTGAACCTCCTTCCGGAATTATAATCCGTCGCCTTACCCATGGCTATAACTTACAAGGTATTGTAAGAGGCTCACACGATGGAAATAATATTGCCTTTTTAGCTAAAGATGACAATGAGATTAGTCAGATATTTATTACTGATTCATATCCTACATATAATGAAGGAAATGCAAAACCTGAACCTATACAATTAACTCATTTCGATACCGATGCAGCCTTCTTACGATGGCATCCTTCAGGCAAATTTATTCTTGCCATTGTGGATGGGAATATATATGTCGTACCTACTGCAACAGGCTCCAAACCTACTCTACCACTCCAACTGACAAATGACAACTCCCGGCGAACTGAACTTGTAATATCAAACGATGGAAACACACTTGCATACAATAAAAAGGTATGGCATGAAGATTTACAAAAACAATTCAGCCAGATTTTCACATTGAAACCTGATTGGGACAAACTGGAATCATTTATAAAATAATATTAACCAAAGCACTATGATACGACAAAAAACGCAATGGAATAAACTGCTTCCTGTAATGCTTTCCTTTTTGGTAATGGGATTTGTAGATATTATAGGGGTAGCTACAGGTTAT
>DASRQG010000252.1:0-5252 GCA_035645995.1 Mariniphaga sp.
CCAAACCTAATTCTCTATGATATTCATCAAGAATAAAATCCATATTCACTCCATTAGTTTTATAGACATCAGCTTGATTAACATTTTCAAAAGCTCTTGCCCATATTGGTGCAAGAGCATTATAAACCTCATCATCTCCAAGATTCAATCTCCAATTGCATTCTGCAACAATTAAATACATTTCCGGCAATCTCAGTACAATGGCATTTTCATGCCCTTCATTTTGTTTGCCCATCTCAACCCTTGACCTATCATAAAACTTTTTGATACTATAATATCTGCTTCTATGCATAAGAGGTCCACCATAATATTCTGAAGATGGATCATCCATATCATAAACTTCATTCATACCATCCAGGAAATATGCATTTACATCACCTGAAGCAACCCAATCATTATGAAATTTATCTTCTTCAGGAGAGATAGGTCTTAAAGGCATATAACACACAGTATCAGTCATATCTTTAGGTGCAGCTTTATCATCATCCAGCTTCAAAAATACTGTTTCAAATGTCGCCAATTTCCGCTTATCCTGATTTGAATACATATTAATCCATGAAAAATTCGGCATTATATGTCTGTATTCACGTCCATAATACATTGAATGTGCAGGCATTACATAATTATAAGGCTGACCATTGTCATTTAATCTAGTTACTACTAAAGATTTTGCAGCGGCAGTAATACTACCATCATTATTTATATGCATTTCAAGCGTCTCGCTTGTGCGTCCAACTCCTGGCCTGTGAAGCACCTGAGCATTTGAGTTAAACATTTTATCTACTGTCCACTGTACACTCCAAATTACTTCATCACTAATTTGATTCTCCTCTTTAAACACATCTTCATATTCTTCTTCCAATTGATAACCATAATCATTTATTACACTCAAAGCCAAATTTTTTGCTTCAGTATATACTTGTTCCAATGATGTATAACCAAGACCAGCATACAAATCAAATTCAGCTTCACCACTATAATCAGAATGAGAATATCCTGCTATAGCCAAAAGAAATCTTGCCTTAAAAGCTTTCGCTGCTCCCTGCGTTAAACGTCCAAATTCAGTAACTTCTGCTTTAACAGGCAACTTATCAATTGCAAAATCGATATCAGATAGAATTTGATTGTAAAAAAATTCTACCGGTTTCTGGTTAATATCCAACATTGAACCTTCAAATTCAGTATAAACCTGTTCCTGATAATGTCCATATTTACCCCAAAACTCTACCTGTATTTGATAAAAAACAGCTCTGAATCCTCTTAATTCTGCTAAATAAATTTCTTTTGTACGATCATTTGGTTCTTCACCAATGATTTTTTCCATTCGATTTATTATCATGATTCCTTTATGGATATCCCGAAAAAGCTCATTAAGTGTTCCCCATCCTACATCTGATGATTCGGTGTAAGAATTATTCATCGATGATGCATTTTCAATGATATCACCATAATAATTGGCACGAAACATATTATTTCCATACAAGAGTCGGCAAACACCATAAACTGCGGCTACACCTTGATATAAACCTTGTTCGGTTTCATAATAATTCTCTGTCATTTGGCTTCTGGAATCCTCATTCAGAAAATCCTGACAAGCATTCAGGAAGAATATTATTACTAACAATAATGAAATCTTTTTCATAATTTTATATTTAAGGTTAAAGGTTAATGTTAACTCCTAACACATATGATGCAGGAATGGTGTACATAGTATTCGGCTGTTCCGGATTTACGTCAGTTGGACATGCTTTATAAAGATAAAATGGATTCGAAGCCTGAAGATATAAACGTAGTTTTTGAAGATTGAAAACAGATAGTGCATTTGTGAGATCATATCCTAATGAAATATTTTGAATCTTTATAAAATCTCCGTCAAAAATGTTTAAGGTACTTGAATATTTGTGTGCCTGAGCAGTATGTGCACGCGGCCATTCATTGGTAGGATTGAGAGGTGTCCACCAATCTATAGCATCAATGATATACTTATCCGCATTCCATTCTGCCGTGTAATTGCTAGCTGTAATTAGATGTCCGAATTGACCTACAATATTGAAAGAGAAATCCAATCCACCCCAGCTAAAATTATTTTGAAAAGATCCAATAATTTTAGGCTCCCTTTGACCCAGAATAAATTTATCATCATTTGTGAAAGCAAAATCTCCATCACGATCTATCAGCTTGATTTCACCTGGTTGCATATTATACTTTTGTGCTTCATCTGCTTCTGGTATTTGCCAAATTCCTGTTTTTTTAAAATCCCAAACAACTCCAATTGGCTGTCCTATGAACCATTGATTACCAACATCATCTTTACCTTCTGTTAATTCTGTAATTTCGTTCCAATTTCGCGACAACAATCCGGTGATTGACCATCTTACTTTTTTACCCGATAATAAATTGGATGAAAGTGTAAATTCATAACCTTTATTTACGGTTTCTCCAATATTTTGCCAAATGTTACTAAAGCCGGTTGCTTCAGGTAATCTTCTTTGCATCAACAAGTCTTCATTGGTAGTATGATATAACTCAATAGAACCTGACAATTTACCATTATGGATATTGAAATCTAAACCAGTATTCCATGTTTTTGAAACTTCCCATCCTAACATTTTATTAGCGATACCGCTCGGTTGCCAGGTATAAATACCCTCGTTTCCCCAGTTATAAGTACTTTGAGATAATGTAGTCATGGTTTGATATGCAGAGATTGCCTGATTCCCAACCTCGCCATAGCTTATACGATATTTCAAAGAAGTAAAGAATTTTTGTTTTTCCATGAAATCCTCTTCACTAACAACCCATGCAGTAGAAAAGGAAGGAAAATTACGCCATCGATTCTCTGGTGCCAGTCGTGATGATCCATCTCTTCTAATTGCAACATTTAGTAAATATCTTCCTTCATATTCATACTGGCCCCTGAACATATAGGAAAGCAAAGAAGACATTCGATAACTTGACCAAATATCTCGATTTATAATCCCTGTTTTTAAAAAGTGATATCCCATATAACTTGCCGGGATATCTTGCGCAGAGGCTCCTATCTCTTCATAACTATCTTTAATTGCTTCTACTACTGCAGTACCTAAAAATTTATGTGATTCATTGAAAGTCTTATCAATATTTAATATTCCGTTCCAGGTAAAATCAACATCACTGCTTTTCTCCATACTGGCAAAGTTCAATCCCAAATTTTGATAACTTGTTTTGGAATCTCTATAAATTCCATGTTGCCGCGTATGGAAATCAAATTTATAATTGCCGGTTATTGTTAACCAATCAAAAGGTTTAATATCAGTTTTAAAAATAATATCAGCCATATGACCATTGCGTTCGTCCAATAAATTCCCTGGTTCATAATTCCATAATGCATTTACATACATTTCCTTTCCGACAGCATCTTTCAATCCGTTTAATGGATCTTCATCAACATAAGGAGTTTCAAAAGGCGACATTCTCCTCAGATTGTCCCACATATTGTCAGGCCAGCCTGAAAATTGTCGCATACTTAACCGACTTATTAAACCCAAATTAATCCACTCGGTCAAATCTAAATTGGAATTGATATTCAAAACATGCCTTTGAAAATTAACTGTTTTATAATAGGAATTATTTTCCTGGAAATTATAAGTCACCCTATAAGCCAACTTTTGAGTCCTGTTACTAAAACTTATGTTATGCCCCTGATTAAATGAGTTCTCATTGAAAAGTGCCTTCTGCCAGTCAAAATCGACTCCTTTATCATAATAATTAGTAGCCCATGTAGAATGAAACATCTCCATCCCTCTTTTTGTATCTATAGGTGAATTTTCCCATAAATTTTTATCCATGGCACCATGAGTTTGGTATCTCATTACATCTCTTATTAATTCAGCATATTTCTCCGCCGATTGCATTTTTATAAAATCATAATGATTAAAACCAGCATACGAATTAACTTCAATATTAATTTTATTTTGGTCCCTTGCGGCTGTTTTAGTAGTGATTAAAATTACTCCATTAGCTGCTCTTGATCCATAAATAGCTGTTGCCGCAGCATCTTTTAATATTTCCATAGATGCAATATCCTGACTCACTATATTATCCCAACTTCCTGGCATTCCATCAATGATTACCAAAGGATCATTTCCCGCTGAAAGAGACCTGCTTCCCCTAATTCTAATTGATGGTGATTCTCCGGGTTGTCTTGAAGGATTAATATATACACCGGCTGCTTGTCCTTGCATAGCATCTATTACATTTACACTAGGAAACCCTTCGATCCTTTCTGCATCTACTTTTGAAATTGAGCCTGTTACACTGCTTCTTTTCATAGTGCCATAACCAACTGCAACCACTTCCTCCAGGCCAATTGTTTCTTCCTCCAAAACGACCTTGAAAGATGAACGACCATCAACAGCAATTTCCTGTGTTTGCATGCCTACAAAGGAAAATTGCAAATTGTTAGCTCCAGGTGGCAGCCTTAATATAAAATTACCATTCCCATCAGTCACTGTTCCGGTTGTTGTACCTTTAACAACAATAGTTACCCCTGGTAAGGGTTCACCATTATTATCAGAAACTAACCCGTTAATAGTCGTTTGTTGGGCAAAAGCAAATGGTGATACAAAAATAAATGAAAGCAATAAAATTAAAGTTCCACTTAAATGTTTGATTTTCATCTTTTTTTTCATGAAAAAGTATTTTTGGTTTTTAAAACTATTGTAATTATTCCATTGACCCTTCTGCTGGAGATAGGATCTTAATAATTGTTGAATTTGTAGTAATGAAAAGGCTATTGATGGAATTTCATTGAGAGGGAATATAATTTTCCATAAATAAATTTTTAATTATAGTAAGTTTATTGTCTAATTAAGTTTCAATTAATATAATAATTAAGAATAAAACAAATATTTTTATTCTAAACTTCTAATACTGCTCTAGTTGTCACTGTTATAAAATGTGAACATGACATATTGATGTTCATACAATACGTATCAACAAGGCATTTCAGTATTAGAAACTGAAATGATACCTATTACTTAGAATAGTTTTAAATTTAACATGAACCATTCGAATACATTCACTTAAAATATAAAAAATGATACTTGAATTATTTCAGATTCAAATAACTAATAATTGCCTCATCGCCTTTGAGTGCATTACCGGGCATTGGACTGTCGTTGGTGTAGACTTTAAGTTCATCCTGTGGCAATATTGTAACAAAATCTTCATTAACTGTTGGTGTCCATGAGACTCTGTTTGTATTCAGATTA
>DASRQG010000253.1:0-3286 GCA_035645995.1 Mariniphaga sp.
TGTCAACTACCGGATGATCAATACTGATTCCGGTAGAATTGAGTCTGAATGAACGGGGTTTAACTTCCGATTCTAATAATTTCTCAATAATATGAGCAGCCTCTTTATTAGGATAAAACTCATTCGTACGAACATCTGCAACGAAATGGCATACGTCTGGGATAACATTGTGTTGAGTACCGGCTTCTATCTGGGTTACCGTTATCTTTACTTCTCCCAGAAGTTCTGATACCTGATCAAACTTATAATTCCTGAGTTTTGCAATATCATCAAGAGCAACATACAATGCATTAACACCCTCATTTCTGGCCGCATGCCCCGACTTACCATAAGCATAACAATCCAGCACCAAAAGCCCTTTCTCAGCTACAGCAAGTTCCATTCTGGTAGGTTCTCCTACTATCGCAAAGGAAATTGGTGAAATTTCCGGCAAGATGATTTCCAATCCTTGTCGCCCTGAAATTTCCTCCTCGGCTGTTGCAGCAAAAATCAAGTTCCATGGAAGATCCTGCCTTTCATAATAATGAAGAAACACGGCCATCAAAGTTACCAATGCCCCTCCTGCATCATTACTCCCTAATCCATACAGTTTATCTCCTTCCTCAATGGGCGAAAATGGATCGATTGTATAACCCTTAGCAGGCCTCACAGTATCTATATGTGAATTTAAAAGAAGAACGGGTTTACCTTTTACAAAATATTTGTTCTGCACCCACGTATTGTTCTTACGGATTTGAAAAGGTATTTCTTCATCAGTAAAAAAACGGCGAATTATACTTGCTGCTTTTTCTTCTTCTTTACTAAAAGAAGGTGTAGATATCAGGTTTTTTAAAAGTCTTATACACTTGTCCATCATAACTCTGTCTTCAAAGGTGCAAATGTTAAAAAAATATTCCGATAAAAAGAGTAAAATAAGGATGTACTTTTTGCTTTATCAACAAGTATCAGGAAAATAATTATGTAATGGGTTAGTTTACAAATGAGTACTAGTGATTTGATCACATAGTAAGTCCTTCGACTCATCGAGTATAGTCAATCTTCCAGGATAAGAAACCCACTCCGAAACACAAATACTAAATTTAACAATGTTAACAAAATATGCTATTTGAACAACATAAACCACATTAACGATCAAACCATTCTCCCACCCTTCCTCCATACCAAGTCCAGTCCAAGTCCAGTCAATCACCTCTATTTTTAATGTTTGCCATGCTCCGGATCTGGACATAGTATGGCTATGTACATACCGACAATACAAGTAGCCCTTAGGTCAGTTTTTCAAAAAAAATAATACCTTTGCAGCACAATTTAAAATAGTAACAAATCATGGACGAAGGCCCGTGTTATAGTAAGAGTAAAATTCTAAACTGATTCCGGGAGGCTTTTAATTCCGCCTCCTGAACAAAAGAAAGGAGGCAAAAAATGCTCAAATTTTATTCATTAACCCATCTCTCAAATTTACGTCTTTACCTGTCTGTTTTGCGACGGCATTCCTATCACTAGTTATAACATTGCACCTGATCATGTAAATTTATTTTGCATGGCACACAAAAATTAGCTGATAGTTTATTACCCGCAAAAAGATATGTAACATGGAAGAAATACTGATTCCAGTACAGGAATTTGAAAATCTGATCGACAGCCGCGATTGGAAAAAACTACGGGATGAAATAAAAAAGATTGACCCTGCCGACATTGCTGAATTAATCGAAAACTTTAGACGAGAAGGTGATGATATAATATTATTCAGACTATTACCCCGGGAAATTGCCAGGGAAACCTTCTTCAGGCTTGACTATGATAAACAGGAAGAATTACTGGAAGGATTGGCCGACAGAAAACACCTGCTGGTAGAGTTACTGAATGATCTGGCACCTGACGACCGTACAGCACTGTTTGAAGAATTACCCGGACCGGTAACACAACGACTGATTCAACTACTATCGCCCGAAGAAAGACGTATATCAATTCAGCTGCTTGGATATCCTGAAAGCAGTATCGGGCGTTTAATGACCCCCGATTATGTTGCGGTAAAACCCCAAATGACCATTGATCAGGCGCTCGATCATATACGTCATTTTGGTAAAGATTCCGAAACACTTAATGTAGTTTATGTAGTAGATTCCGATTGGAAACTTGTTGATGAAGTCAGATTACGCGAAATCCTGCTTGCAAAACCTGATCAGTCAATTGCAGATTTAATGGACAACCGGTTTGTGGCACTGAATGTACTCGACGATCAGGAAAAGGCTATTAGTGCATTCCATGATTACGACCGAATAGCACTGCCTGTTATCAATAATGAAGAAGTACTACTGGGTATCGTCACTTTTGATGATATTATGGACGTAGAAGAAGAAGAGGCTACCGAAGACTTCCACAAATTCGGGTCTATACAGGATCTTATTTTCAACCCCCTAAAAGCAAAGATTACCCTGCTTTACCAAAAGCGTGTAATTTGGCTGGTGATTTTAGTATTTATGAATGTATTTTCAGGGGCTGCTCTTGCTAACTTCAGCGAAGTTATAGAATCCATGGTATCCCTCATTTTCTTCCTGCCCTTATTGATAGGCAGTGGCGGTAATGCAGGAGCACAATCAGCAACGCTAATGATTCGCGCACTGGCTACCGGTGATGTGGAACTTAGTGATTGGTTTAAACTATTAGGTAAAGAACTGCTTGTTGCACTATTATTAGGAATCACAATGGCTGTAGCCGTAGGACTTATCGCCAGTATGCGCTCTCCCGAAATTCTTATGGTGGTAAGTTTATCGATGGTAATAACCGTTGTTGTTGGCTGTTTAATTGGCCTTTCTTTGCCATTTGTGTTTACAATCTTAAAACTTGACCCTGCAACTGCCAGTGCACCTTTAATTACGTCTTTGGCCGACATCTCAGGTGTGTTTATTTACTTTTCGCTGGCTACGTCAATATTGAGCATTTGAACATTAAATTATCATTCTGATATAAGAATATTTGCATAAGCAATATTTCCAGGTAATCAGTTTAATCTATAAATATTCTCCGGAAATAGTGGTGATAAAAGTATTATCATCACTATCCACTCAAAAATGTAAAGAGTCTACTTTTTTCACCCCCTTTCATCGTATTATTAAGCGATCCGGTTTTTTTTAATTAATCAGGTATTCTATTGACCTCAATATTTATTAACCAAATGGTTAAACTTTTTAATCAAACTTTTTGTTATCTAAAGAAATTGTTTTATTTTTGACCAACTGGTTAAATCATTTAGTTAAAGATTAAATATCATGGAAGAAAATAAGAG
>DASRQG010000254.1:0-4850 GCA_035645995.1 Mariniphaga sp.
GAACTGGGAGAACGGTTACGTGATCCAGCACTCATTGGATTTCGATGCAATTGATGCCAACAGTATGCTTATCAGCTTTGTGATCAGTGCAGAGATCATCAACTATGGTGGCGGTGCCTACCAAGGTATTTGGCCGAGTGCTTAATCTCTTGATACTTTACTAATCAAAATGGTGTATCTTATTTTGATATGCCATTTTGATTATAAATATTAATCCGGAATTAAATATAAAAGCATGAAATTAGTAACTGCGGAGGCTTATTTGGCAATCATTGAAGACACTAAGATAGCAGACAGCCTTCCTACACATGAACTACTCAAATCATTTTTAAAGCCGTTAAATGATGAGCACATAATATTCATTTCTGACCTGTTGGGTGTGACTAAGTACCCCACTAGTTTTGTGGATGTTATAATGAGCTATGAGTTTAATACATTAAGGTTAGGCAATATTACTTTTGGAGAGATACCCAACAATTACGCTTTCCCTTTGCAATGGCTGATTGATTTGAATAAATATTTTATGTTACGCCATCCATTTCCCTTTAAAAAACTGAAAGAACAAAATTATTTAATTGTTGCAAGATTGAATACAGAAGCTATTGTTTTGGATTTAGAAAAAAGCGGAATATATATCCTGGCTGAAGATTTGGATCTGAGTAAGGCAACTAAGATAGCCAGCAATTTTACGGAGTTCATGAATCTTTTATTTACAGGAATTTTACAAAGATTAAAAAAGAGCCGTTCACAAAAGTTTTGGCTCGATACTGAAATTGCTTTAGAAGAGGATAGCATTTTGTTTTGGCAATCTGCATTTTCAAATAAAAAGCATTTACATTAATAAATTTAACCAACGTTGATATGAGAATAAACGACTTTACAAAAGCAAGTTTTAAAGATTTTGAGAATATTGAAGGACACGATATTCACGAAAGAGCAAAAGCCCACGAGGGCTATTTGAATTATTTGAGAGAAAATAACTATATGAATTACCGCCTAAAGGTTATTTCGGGTTGTGGACCGGAAATAACCTTAGCAAAAGACGGCTATATAGAGGAAGGAAATTATGTGAGTTTTGTCTGTAACGATTATTTAGGCTTTACTCAGCATCCTGAAATAAAAAAGGCAGTCATCAACAGTATAGAAAAGTACGGAACCGGAGCCGGTTCTTCTCCGCTCATTGGAGGATACTTTGATTATCATGAAGAATTGGAAGATAAGCTTTCGGCATTTTTTAAACGTCCGAAAGGCTCAGCTATTGTTTATACGACAGGCTACACATCCAACAGTGCTTCGTTATTATGTTTGCTGAAAAAGGAGGACATTGCCGTTGTGGATATGGCAGTACATTCCAGTGTTTACGAGGGAATACAAGGTACAACCGTAAAGCGGTTTCTCCATAATGACACAGAGTCTCTGGAAAGAATAATGGCAGGTGTAAAGGATAAATACCGTACCAAAATGGTAATCATTGACGGAGTGTATTCTCAGGACGGAGATATTGCCAAACTCAAAGAAATACTGGAAATTACGCATAAACATGGTGGTGTGCTTCTTGTGGACGATGCCCACGGTATTGGTGTAATCGGGAAAACCGGTCGTGGTGCTATGGAATATTTTGATGTATTGAATGAGGTAGATATTATAACCGGCACCTTTAGTAAGACCTTTGGAAATGTTGGAGGTTATCTGGTAGCCAACAACCCGGAATTGATTTCGTACCTGCAATTCCAATCACGCCAATATGCCTTTTCTGCTGCGGCAACACCTGCCATTGCAGGAGTAAGCCGTGCCATTGAGCTGATAGATGAAGAACCTCAGTGGCAGCAAAAGCTATGGGAGAATATTAATTATTTCAAAAAGGGTCTGCTTGAAATCGGTCTTGATATAGGGACTACCGAATCGGCAATTATTCCGGTAAAGATTGGTGATGTTCAAAAGAATTGCGAAGCGGGTAAAATGCTGCTTGAAAATGGCATCTATACCAACCCTATTATGTACCCTGCTGTCTCTTTGAAAGATGCACGGATCAGGATGAGTCTGATGGCAACCCATACTAAGGAACAGTTAGACAAAACATTAAATATATTTGATTTTGTCAATAAAAAATTAGAAATTGCGGTCACCAATGAATCCGCTACAACAAGTTCCTGACACCTACCAGAATCCAAGGGAATTACACTTTAAACCATTGTTACATATGAAATAATTATGGGTGGTCAGGTAGGGATTGGTGCACGAATTTATTGCTAATATTACTCCGGTTTTGAAAAGTAATTATCTGTAATATGAAACAAAAAGAAAAACAAACAATCGTTCCCAAATCTGAACCTAAGCTCAAAAAAACTCCTTCCGGTCCTATCAGGGAGAAGACGAGAACCATCAATAAGATAATATCATCTGTCGGGAAAGTTTTACAGAAAAAAGGTTATTCAGGTCTGACCATCATTAATATTGCCGCCGAAGCAAAGGTAAGTCCCAAACTGGTTTACCTGTACTTTGGTAATATTGATAACCTTATCGAAACCTTTATTAAGCAAAGGGATTTTTGGAATATGGCAGAAAAAGGTGTTATAGAAGAAACATTAAGTGATTTGGATAACGTTACTAAAGAGGATATAGTGACGTTACTGCAAAGCCAGTACAACAGATTATATAAGGACAAGCTTTTTCAGAAACTGATACATTGGGAATTGGGAGAGCATACCCCGACATTACGCAAAATAGCAGATACAAGGGAAGAAATCGGAGAGAAATTGTTCAATGTTATTGAAGATGACTTTGTCAAGAAGAATATTGACATAAGGTCTGTATTGGCACTGCAAATTGCAGGTATCTATTATTTGGTATTGCACGCAAATACCAATGGAAGTACATTTTGTGGCGTGGATATCAATGATGAAAAAGACAAGGACAGAATAACCGATGCCATTGATTACATCATTCACCTCTTATATGCCCAAGTTGGTAAAGGGGACTAAAGAAACTCTTATGACGAAACAAAACAATGATAATAAAGGTGGAAAACCTACCTCTAATAGAAGAAAAAATCCATCCGATCTCATCCGGGACAAAACCCGTACCTATAATAAATTAATTGATGCCGTTGGTCAGGTTTTGAAAGAAAAAGGCTACCACGGTTTGACGCCTCCCAATATTGCAAAAGCAACAGGGAGTGATAAACGGTTGGTTTGGACATATTTTGGAGGAATGGATAGTCTGATAGAAACTTTTTTTGCTCAAAGGGATTACTGGAAAGGATCATCAAGAGATTTTATTGCAGATTTATTGAAGCATCCTGACCAAATTAAGCAAGATGATATTTCAGCGTTGCTGAATAATCAGTTCGATACGGTATTAAATGATGTTGTGCTACAAAAGCTGATACATTGGGAATTGGGGGAAAATAAAAGCCTGTTAAGAAAAATAGCCGATGAACGTGAAGAAATAGGAGAAAAGCTCTTTAATGCCATCGAACCTGATTTTGAAAACTCAGGAGTAGATTTAAGAGCAATATTAGCAGTAGCGATTGGCGGTATTTATTATCTTTCGTTACACGCAAAAACTAATGGAAGTACATTTTGCGGTATAGACATCAATGAAGAAGAGGGAAAAAAAAGGATAGAGAATGTTATCCGCTATATGGTGGACACTTTTTATGAGAAAGCAAAGGTTTAATAAGGCATCTTAGATGCCTTATTTCCTTTTCCAATTAAAAATTACCGTTGTATGCTTGCTTACAATACTCCTCTTGGCAGATGAATACCTTTCGTCCGTACAATATTCTCCGAAATGCTTGGCGTTTGCTTTTGTCTTTCGGTTTGTTCCGCAGATTCCTCTTTGGGGGCAGGCGTGATAGACAACTGTATCTTTCGCTCAACAGCAGCCAGTTCCGTTTTAAGTTCGCTCAGTCGGCTCTCTTTAGACCAAGTTCCGTTTAATACTTCCTGAAGAACAGGCAAATCCTTTTGAATTTCAGCAATTTTCTTTTGCTCCTGTTCGATATAAGCAGGTAATTTCTCCAATGCGTTGAGGAAATTCATAGAGGCTAATTTCTCATCTTTGGCTATGATACCGTTGTTATACGTGTATTTGATATTGCCCTCGCCCTGTATCAAAAAACGGTTTACACGAATATCCACGCCCTCTTTTTGCGACATTTCCGTTTTGACCAAAAGTTGAAAACCGTAAAGGCTTCCGATTTCTTCATAATCTCCGCCTGTACGGGCTTTGTCCGCAATCTGGTTGAGTTTTGCACCGATTTGTTTTATATCTGAATTGGGCGACAAACCGTCTAACCTTACAGGATTTGCAATAGTACCGTCAGAACGTTTTTGAATACGTCCTTGCAGATTATTCCAATCGAGGCTCATACGGTCAAAGCGAGATTGGGCTTTGTCCAATTCTGCTGTATAGTCTTCCAATTTGTATTTCGCACTGTATTTAGAGCGGTTGAATGCTTGTTTTTCGCTTTCCAATCCGGCAATCTGTTTTTCTATTTTAGCTTTATCCAAAAGGTCGGTATTTCCCATTAGAATAGCCACATATTCCGAGAAATTCATACCCGATTTTTCATCCATACTGCCCTCGTCAATCGTCCGTTTTCCGAGATTATTGGATTTCAGTTGGTCTATAAATAGCTGTTTGTTGTACAGCAGGTTGAACTTGTAACTGTCCAGTGATTTTTCTACTGCATAAATAATTACGTCCACTTTGTTGTTATTAAAATGTTTAGCGATTTCATTTCCTTTTCGGATAGCCCGACCGTCACGCTGGGCGAGGTCAGACGGTCGCCACGGTGTATCTAAATGATGAACGGCAACGGCTCTTTTTTGTGCATTTACGCCTGT
>DASRQG010000255.1:0-5058 GCA_035645995.1 Mariniphaga sp.
TTTTCCACAAGATGGAACTTTACAGATATATACATGGCCGCTACAAAAGTCTGAATATTTCAATATTGATATTTACGTTGGAATCAGGTTGAATCTCTATGTTGTTTAATATCGTACCGGTTCGGCGGCTGGTGGTGGGCAGAAATCCCATGAATACATCCTCACTTAGATTGTTCTTTCTGAAACCTGCAAGCCTGATGTCATACTTTCCTTCTTCCAGAAAAGGTACTTCATATGAGCCATCTTCTTCCATTTTAGCACTGGAAACGGCATTGGCAAATAATATATTGCTGGGTCCAGAACCGGTTCCTTCTTCTGAAGCCTTAAATTCTCCGGCTTTATATATAAGAACATAAATATCATGCTCGTAAATGATCCTTGATTCTACTGTTCCATAAATACTGCCTGTTTCGTTTTCGTGAACCAAACGTATTGCTTTTTTTAGTTCATTGTCGGTAACAAAATTATATTTGCTTTTACTTGAGTCACTGTAAATTATTGCTTTTCGAAGGTCAAAATCTGCAACAATTTTTGTCTCTTCTCCACCATTTAAATCAAATTTATTTGATACAACAATTTCTTTCATAGCAATCCCATCTTTAAACAGGTTGTGCCTGGTATTGTCTTTGGTTAGAACATAACAGCCAGGTTCAGCTGAACTTGTTAAAGCTTCTGAACTTAAAACTAATGTAAGTTGATTCTCTTCTTTGGCAGGAAGCTCTTTTTGAAGCAATAAGTGTGTCTTCCCATTTGTTAGTGATGAGATTTCAATGGTTTGAGGCTCAAAGCCTCTTACCGGCTTGTCATTTAGCTTCACATCCGATATTGTAAGGAAAATCTTATCAACCTCTTCATCATCAGAAGCTGCATCTGTAACTTTTAATGTAAATGTTCCAGATCTCAAACTTATTTCCGAATCATCTGTACATGCGAAAAGTATAGCAGCAAGAAAAAAGAATACTGTTATAGTTTGAAGATTCATTGTTTTCATTGCCGGGGGTTTTAATTGTTTATTGTTTTATTTTGATAACTGCATATTTAGTTCGTTTCCAAAATTCATTGGGATCTTCAATTTTTAAATAAGAAATCAGATCATCCTGGTAAACAAAGCGATATGATTTGGCAGCATGATCTGAGATAACTTCAGCTTTTTTTGCATTAAGAGGAATTATTTCTGCTTCTCTAATATCAAGTTCTGTAAAATATTCTTCATTAAAATCCTGTTTTAGGATTTTGTTTTTTCCAATACCCAAAAATCCACCTTCTCTTTCCAAAACATTGTTTTCTCTTAGTTCTTTGAATGTTCCCATGGTCCAGTATGCCTTATGCAATTGTTGGTCCATTTGTTTTACTTTTTCAGAAGTACGTTCAACAGAGTCGGTCAACACAGTTAGGGAATCAGTTTGCACTACTAAAACAGTTTCAAGTTTTTCAACCTTATTTCCCATCTCAGCAATCATGGCATCTTTTTTCTCTAACTCATTTTTAAGATTAGAAACAACCTGGGATTGATTTTGCAATTCGCTACTTACTACCGATAAGCGCTTTTTAAATGAATTTATTTCAATATCAGAAGCATGTAGCTTCTTGTTTAGTTCTTCCAGCTTCCTTTCACTTTCTGCCAGCATTTCATTCATTAGTTGAATGTCTTCTATAATGCGATCTTTTCTGTTTTGGCTGGATTCCCGGTATTCGAATTCAAGCTGTTCGCGTTTAGATTTAATAAAAGTGATATTTTGTTCTATTTCACTAATAGCTCCATCAAGTTCACTGATTACAGAATCTCTTTTATGAATAACTTCATCCAGACGTTGGGTTTCAACATGCAACTCATTTATTTGAGTGTCTTTATTAAGCAGAATTATAAACCCGGTAACAATAATTATCAATACGATTGCTCCGGCAATTAAAGTTTTAATTATTTTTTTTCGTGAATTCTGTTCTAATTTGTTCTCGCCTGAATCGTTATTCATTATTTTCTCCTCCTGATTTAGTTTGAAAAAACAATTTAAAAGTTATGCTCATTCAGCATTTTCTTTTATGCCAGTTAATGTAATGCCACAATTATTCTTTTACTGGTTATTGTTCATAAACGTGTTAACCAATAAAAATGTTGTATTAAAGTACTTTGTTATTTAGTAACAAGCAAATTATAAAATCAGGTTATGAGATTTGGGTTATATAAAAAGAAAAAGAAGTTAACAGGTTTGCATTTTCAGACTCCCGATATGCTACTGAACTTCTTTTCAATGAGGGTGTGCTACCTCTAAATTGCCTGCGGCTATTTGGTTTTAGCTATATCTACACTCATTCGTTTACCATTATAGGCTGTATTTTGAAATGTTTTTATTACCTGCTTCTCAAAACGCCTGTCAATTTCAAAGAAAGAAAAATTCTTCATTACCTCGATATCTCCAATTTCCACACTTTTATTAGGGAGATGGGTGTTAACCAGATCAATTATAGTTCTTTTATTGATTCCGTCTTTTTTGCCAAGATTGAAGAAGAACCTTGAAAATTCGTATTTACTCCTTCTTTTGCTGCTTCGATCATTTGAGGCTCCTGCACCTGTTGAGGCACCTCTTTCGCTCCTGCCTTTTCTGCTTCTTCGTTCTCTGCCGGCTGGCTCATAATCCCTGCTCTGTGCCATTGATTCATTAACATTGATGTCGGGCGCCTTTTCATAGTACTTAAGGAAGCGGTTGAATTCAACTGATACAAAATGTTTTATGAGTTCTTCTCTGTCGAGCCAAGCCAGTTTTTTATAGATGACAGCCATGAACGGATCTATCTCCGCTTCATTTATTTCGATTTTTTCCACTTTATCAATAAGGTTGAAGAGCTGCTTTTCACATATCTCTTTTCCTGATGGAACATCCTTTTTTATAAATGATTTGTTGATCTTTTTTTCGACCTGGCGCAGCTTACCTTTTTCCCGCAGGTGAATTAAAGTAACTGAGATTCCTTTTTTTCCTGCCCTTCCAGTTCTGCCACTACGGTGAATATATATTTCCGGGTCATCAGGCAGGTTGTAGTTAATTACATGAGTAAGGTCATTTACATCCAGGCCTCTTGCTGCAACATCAGTTGCAACCAGCATTTGCAGATGTCGAGTCCTGAATCTTAACATTACCTGATCACGCTGTGCCTGCGACAAATCGCCATGCAATGCATCAGCATTATATCCATCCTGTATTAGCTTTTCTGCTACTTCTTTTGTTTCTGCACGTGTACGACAGAAAATTATGCCGTAAATGTTAGGGTTAATATCAGCAATCCGTTTCAGTGCTAAATATCTGTCTCTTGCCTGAATGAGGTAATAATGGTGTTCTACATTTTCTGCTCCGGTATTTTTTCTACCCACAGTAATTTCATGCGGAGTATTCATATATCGTTTTGCGATGGAAACTATCTCGTTAGGCATTGTGGCCGAAAACAACATAGTCTGCTTCTCTGCAGGAGCAGATTCAAGTATTGCATCAAGGTCATCCTTGAAGCCCATAGATAACATTTCATCAGCTTCGTCGAGAATAAGCCATTTTATGTTTCCAATTTTAAGCTTATTTCTCTTTATCAGGTCAAGGGTACGGCCCGGGGTGCCAACTACAATGGAGACCCCCTGGTTCAACTGTTTAATTTGTTTTTGAATGTCAGCACCACCGTATACTACGGCAATGTTTAGATCCTGAATATATTTAGAATAATTGTTTAGGTCATTCGAAATCTGTAATGCAAGTTCACGAGTAGGGCTTAGAATCAGTGCCTGAATATTTTTGTTGTTAGTATCAGCCTGTTGTATGATAGGAAGTCCAAAGGCAGCTGTTTTTCCGGTACCTGTTTGTGCAAGAGCTACCATATCTTTTTTTGATTCCAGTAAAAAAGGTATTGCTTCTTCCTGAATGGGGGTGGGCACTTCAAATCCTAAAGCTTCAACTGCTTGTTGAATTTCGGGTTTAAGGCCCATTTCATTAAATAAAATCATGTAAAAATTGTATAATTAAATATGGGTGCAAAAATAATCCTTTAAAATGAACTTCAGGGTTTTAACGTCATTTCTTTTGGTTTATTAACTTTTTGGTTCAAAATAATATCAGCCACTTTCTCTGCAGTATTATTAAGTTCCTGTATTTTTTTGAAAATTTCAACTTAAAATCATTTACATTTGTTTGTTTCTTATCATCAAAAACTGAATTGAATGTACAGCATCTGGAAGGAAAATTTCCCGATTAGTTTTATTGGCAAAGGTTATCTTATGCTATTTTCAATCTTTGTTGTGCTGACTGCCAGAGGTCAGAACGACTCTATTGTGCCTATTGATAAAGATCCGGAAGAATTATTAAAAAACCTGGACCTGCGTCTCTATGATCAGACAGGTTTTAACCTATGGAACGATTCTTTCTCTGGTCACTGGTCTGGCTTTGATTTTGGTTTCAATGTTTTATTAAATGAGGATTATTCAGGTTATGACAGGCCCTTTATGGATAATGATGTGTTAAGATCTAATTCTGCATTTATAAACCTGCTTCAATTAAATATTGGCTTACAAAGAAATCGTAATACTATTGGTTTAGTATCCGGGATTGGGCTTCAGCTTCAAAGTTACAGGCTGGATAAAAATACCACTATAAATCGATTACCCGATGGTTCAATTGAACCTCAAAGTCTGTATTTCGATCATAACCAGAAATCTAAATTTTCAATCATTTCATTAACTGTACCCTTACTTGCTGAATTTCAGATACCACTTGACCATTATAAAAATCGTATATATTTATCAGGTGGTATGTATGGGGGTATTCGACTGGGTAGCCATACAAAAATTAAATATCGGTCGGAGGGTAAAAAGGAAAAACTCAAAACTCCCGGACATTATTCACTTCAGGATATAAAATATGGATTTATGGTACGAGCTGGTTACAGGTGGATTAATGTATTTGCTACCTACGA
The DNA here is from genome assembly GCA_035645995.1 of Mariniphaga sp. Classification (GTDB taxonomy): domain Bacteria; phylum Bacteroidota; class Bacteroidia; order Bacteroidales; family Prolixibacteraceae; genus Mariniphaga. Next base: position 4,948 of record DASRQG010000255.1, read on the forward strand.
TCTGGTTCCACTTTTCAAAGAGGATAAGGGGCCCGAACTTACGCCTTTAACTTTTGGGGTGACATTATTAAGTTTTTAAACAATCAAAATATGAGACCATACATTTTAGAA
>DASRQG010000256.1:0-4553 GCA_035645995.1 Mariniphaga sp.
TTTTCATGTAAAAAAAATTGGTGAAAGATGGTGGGGCGTTGACCCCGATGGTTATTTATACATCAATATTTCTCTTAATAGTATCAACCAGGGGAGATCGGATCGAAATAAAAAAGCATTATCCGAAAAATTTGGAACTGCAGAAAAATGGATAAATAGTACAATTAATCTGTTACATAACATTGGGTTTAACGGAGCCGGATCATGGTCTGACCACAGAGCCATAATTCAAAATAATCTGAATTCTGAAACTCCATTTGCATATACCATAAACTGGAACTTTATGAGTAGTTATGGCCGTGAACGTGGAGGTACTTTCCAGAAGCCGGGTCATACAGGTTATCCGAATGATGCAATATTTGTTTTCGATCCTGAATTTGAGGTATTCTGTGATCGGCACGCACAACAGCTAACTGAATTCAAAGATGATCCAAATTTATTCGGTTATTTCTCCGACAATGAAATGCCATTTAAACTTTCAGCACTTGATGATTACCTTTCGCTGCCGGATGATGATGCAGGTTATATTGCAGCAAAGGAATGGTTGGATTCAAACGAAATTTATTCTGAGAATATAACAGATGACAACCGGGAGGATTTTCTTGCTTATGTTGCCGAAACCTACTTCTCAATTGTTTCCGAAGCTATCCGAAAATATGATCCTAATCATATGTATCTGGGCACAAGGTTCTACAGCAAGGAACGAAATATCCGGAAGTTTATGGAGACAGCCGGACAATATCTGGATATTATATCAGTAAATTATTATAACTACTGGACTCCCAATCCGGAACATATGAAAAATTTCACTGAATGGACGGGCAAACCTTTTATAATTACCGAATATTATACAAAAGGTGAAGATTCAGGAATGCCAAATCAAAGTGGTGCCGGATGGATCGTTCGAACTCAGAAAGACAGAGGATTGTTCTACCAAAATTTCAATCTCGCTCTTATTGAATCAAAAAATTGTGTCGGCTGGCATTACTTTAAATATCAAGACAACGATCCCACAGCCAAAGGAGTCGATCCTTCAAACATCGATGCAAATAAAGGTATCGTAAACAATTATTATGAAGTATGGGATGATGCAGTAGAAAAAATGAAAGATCTAAACATTCAGATATATGACCTGATTGAATATTTCGATTCATCTTCTCCCAACAATTTCATAAAATGATAATTGGTTATAATTGTCTCACGAAACTCGAACGACGGAAATATACTTCCCTTTCTAACCATTAATTTTTGATTGTATTATGCACAAAAATTAATTCAATTAATCATTTTTGAATAATGAACATGAATCTGAAAACATCAATTACAATATTGTTCTTTTTGTTTCTTTATACACAAGCCTCCCCGCAAACTCAAAGATTTTATGCCACTGAAGATGTTTTTATTAGAGGAGGCAATAATTCGAACCGGAATTACAACATTCATGTTGATGGTTTAGCTGTAAAACAAGGCACTGTTTCAGATTTCTTTAGAAAATCATTGTTAAAATTTGATATATCATCATTTTCACTTGAAAAAGCAGGGTCTGCAATGATAAAATTATATTGCTATAAGATCGATCAAAGTGAAATCATAACAACCATCGATGCCTATTTAGTCTCCGCAAATTGGAACGAAACTACTGTTACGTGGTCAAATTCCCCTGCTTTTGACCAAATAGCAGGATCCGCAATAGCTAATGCAGGCAGTTATATTGATATCGATGTGTCAGATTATGTGAAAGAAGCACTGGCAAATAATAGATCCGAAATTTCATTTGGATTATTTGATAAGGGTGCTTCTAATAATGGAATCTTCTTTTATGACAAAACAGGTGTAAATCCACCTGAATTAATAATTAGTGAATATGAAGATACAAAGCAGAAATTGCTAACCGGTACATTTTATATTGATGCTGAAAATGGGAACGATTCAAACAATGGTAATTCAGAATCAGAGGCATGGAAAACCCTGGAACACATAAATCAACAAAATTTTGGCCCGGGAACTCGTTTGTTATTTAAGTCGGGGCAATCGTGGAGCGGATCCTTACAACCCAATGGAACCGGAGCAGAAGGTAAACCATTTTTTATCGGCAGTTATGGAGAAGGTGATCGTCCTGCCATTCACGGGAATGGTACTGCAGCTACTATCCATATCTGTAATGCTGAGTACTTTGTCCTACACAATTTAGAAATCACCAATTATAATGATTCCGAAGAAAACGGACTTCAATTAAAACAATGGGAAGATAATAATATAACCCATTGGTTGAATGCAGACAATCCACCTCAGTACACCTCAGGTAATACTATGAAAACAGGGGTTCGAATTACAGTGTCTGATATGGGCGAAGTATCTGATATTCACCTCAACAACCTTCATGTTCATGCCGTGAATGGTGCAATCAATCAAAATAGTGAAAATACAAAAAATAATGGGGGTATATTCATTGAAATAACAGGAACCGATGTACCAACATGGTTCAACGGTTTGCTGGTAGAAAACTGCCATATACATGATGTTGATCGTACCGGGTTATCAAATACCAGTTCATGGAGCAAACGCACATTAACAGCAAATGAAAACTGGACCCCTTCATTGAATGTTGTTATTAAAAATAATATTTTTGAACGAGCAGGTGCGAATGCACTTATTGTAAGAGTCGCAAAAGATCCTCTAATCGAAAATAACCTGTTTCACCAGAATGGTATCAAAGGTTCAGGTAATGCTGCCTTCAACTTTAATACCGACGGAGCTCTCTGGCAATTTAATGAATCAAGATTCACTAAGAAAAACCAAAATGATGCCGACGCAGGTGGTATTGATAGCGACTACCGCTCTAAAAATACGATAATCCAATACAATTATATCCATAATAATGACTTCGGGATGCTTGTTACCGGAGGGCCTTCAAATTATGGAGGATTCAACGACAGTACAATCATAAGATACAATATCTTTGAACGTGACGGATTAGTTGAAAGAGATGAAGAATTAAAATTTGCTTTTAAGATCAGTGGAAAAGCCACAAACACAATTATCCATAATAATGTGTTCTATCTTGCACCTGAACAATCTGATGTTAAAATTGCTTATCATCGAAATTGGGGAGGAAACCCTGATAATACCAGTTATTATAATAATATATTTTACCTTGAAGGAATTAATCATGGATATGAATTTGGCAACAGTACTTCCAACAACTTCTCCAATAACTTGTTCTATGGTAATTCAACGATTAACTGGCCCTCAAAGTCAATGAATATCATTGGAAATCCGCAATTTGTATCTCCCGGTAATGGAACAGCCGGATATAAAATAACCGAAAATTCTGTGGCAATTAAGCAAGGAATAATTAAGAATAATGTAAAAACAGCAGAGTTTGATTATTACGGAAATATATTACCTAAGACAGGAAAGGTGGACATAGGTATCCATCAAAAAAGCTCCCTATCAACAGGGGAATTATTAAATCCTGAATTCAATAACAGAAAATTAAAAATCTCTCCTATTCCTGTAAAAGACGATATTTACATAGCAATTAACAAAATGTCTGATTATCCCGTTTCTTTTTACCTCGTAGGTATGAAAGGTGAAAACATATATCTTGGATCAAATAAACATTATACCGGCGGGGAGATTGTAAGTTTCAAACTATCCGGCTTCAATCTAATACCAGGAATATATGCATTAAAAGTATTATCCGAAGAGATAATTCTATCAGAAAAATTCATCTATTCAGGTCAATAAAATATTTTAAAACTCAATTTATTAAAACACTTTTCTCACACATTTTAATCACACTTTTTTTTTAAGATTTTTAGTCCGGATTCGAAACATTTTTTAATCTGCGAAGTACACTAATATGACGAATCTTTATTGCCACACAAATTAAAAACAGGATAAAACATTCTAATCATTAGTCAAATGAAAACCGGTAATATTTTAGGAACAATTGGCTCTATCACTAAAAAAGAATCATTAGCCAACATTTCAGGAGACATAATAAAAAACACAACTGTAGCTGAAGCTGATAAACCTTATTCACATTATTATGGACAGTTGCCGGAAAAAACAAAACCCAATTCCCTTTTTATATTTACCGAAAACGAATATTCATTAGAAGAAGTATTAAGATATACCCAAAATATTGAGTTTTGTTCCAAAAATCAGGTAAATGTAGCCAGTGCTATAATTTATTTTGCAGAACATACAGTTCCGGCACTACGTATCCGGAATTTTCCGGATTATCAGCACATACCCAATCTACAACATTGTTATATCGAACAAAAGGTAAAATTGGTTAAACATACTATTCCATCTAAAGAGTTCATTATTAAAGTAACTAAATGTTTTACCCTTGAAGATGCAGGTGATGGATATTTTTTTGATCTTAATGAAGCAAATGAAGGATACTTTATTGTACCGGAGTACCCTGAATTTACTGAGTTCGAATCATTAATTCAAAAAATCCGGAACAACAGCTCATGTTCGTTATTTGATGCTGCCATGGGAGGACTCATAATCAATGGAAAAGTCTTTAATATTGTACG
>DASRQG010000257.1:0-2533 GCA_035645995.1 Mariniphaga sp.
CAAATACGATATACTTATTATTGACAAAATAAACCATCATCAATTTCCTCCTTTGTTTTATCAGGTTGCTTCATCACAGATAGAACCTTCCACCATTTCATTTCCAATTCGAAAAATTTTCAACAAACGGAGCGATGTGAGAATTCGTTTGGCTAAGGTTAATAGCGTAAATTCGACAGAAAAGACCATAGATACATCTATCGGAACATTTTCTTTTGACTATTTGGTGATATCTACCGGCTCGCGAACCAATTTTTATGGAAATGATCAGGTAGAAAAAAATACTTTGGGATTAAAGTCAACTTATCAGGCAATTAATATCAGAAATTATATTCTGATGAATTTTGAAAAACTGCTGTATGAAAAGGATAAGGAAGGATTGAACAACATTGTAATTGTTGGTGCAGGAGCAACCGGAGTGGAAATGGCCGGTGCATTCATGGAAATGATCAAGGAAGTTCTTCCGACAGACTATCCAAATATTGATGCACAAAAGGTGAAGGTGTATCTTCTTGAAGGTGGGACGAATACGCTGCTCAACATGAGTTCTTTCTCACAAAAGTATTCAGAAAAATATTTGCGAAAAATGGGTGTTATTTTGAAAACCAATGTTTTTGTAAAAAATTACGACGGAGAGAAAATAACTTTGAACAATGGAGATATTATTCCCACTAAAAGTGTGATTTGGTCAGCAGGTGTCATTGCAAATGCTATTGGCGGAATTCCTGAAGAATCCGTTGCTCACGGGCAGAGAATAAAGGTGGACAGAATGAATCGGGTATTGGGGTTAAATGATGTTTTTGCAATTGGTGATGTGGCGTATATGGAAACTGAAAAATATCCCAAAGGTCATCCGCAAGTTGCAAATGTAGCCATCGGGCAGGGAAAAAGATTGGCTAAAAATCTTCAGGCGCTCATTCAGGGAAAAAACAAACTTCATCCATATGAATACCGGAATTTGGGGACTATGGCAACAATTGGAAGAAATAAGGCTGTTGTTGATCTTCCTTTCATGAAATTTAAAGGGAGGCTTGCCTGGCTCATATGGATGTTTTTTCACCTGATGTTCATACTCAGTGTCAGAAACCGGCTTATTATTTTTATAAACTGGGCATGGAATTACATCACAAAAAACAATTCCCTGCGTCTGATATTAAAAGATCAGGATTGATTTATACAATTTTTAAAATACAAAAATTGTATATTCGCACAAAAATTTAAAAGCATGTTAAAAGGTATATTAGCTATTGCGGGTCAGCCCGGATTATACAAACTCATTACTGAAACAAAAAATCATTTAATTGTTGAGTCACTTGAGACGGGGAAGAGGATGCCGGCTTATACTACAGCAAAAATCTCGACATTGGAAGACATTGCAATATTCACGGAAACTGAAGATGTTCCCCTGAAAGATATTTTGCAAAAAATTTCTGAAAAGGAGGATGGTGGCCCGGCTATTGACCATAAAGCGCCGGCTGATAAACTGAAGGTTTATTTTGGAGAAATTCTCCCTGATTATGATCGCGAAAGGGTGTATGTTTCAGATATAAAAAAGATTTTATTGTGGTATAATATTCTTCAGAAAAATGAATTACTCGATTTTTCTGAGGAGGAAAAAGAGAGTGAGGAAAAGACAGATTCAGAGAATGAAAATATTGCTGCTGAATAGCAATACATTTTTTATTTACAGTGGATTTCTCAATCCAGTCTTAACATAAATTTCCTGAATTTGTACCGTAAAATATAAATATCGATTACAAAAAGTGTAATTTTAGTAACTTTCAGAGAGATATTACTGTTTCTTTATCAATTTTCGCAAACAAATTTTAATAAAATGAGCAATTTCTAAAAAAATGTATAAATTTGTTTAAAAAATGTGATGTTAAATTGAATTTCATTTACAACCAATATTTGAATTTTGAAAAATTAATTAAAAAATTGATGATTAAAAAATAAATTTCTAAAAATTTACAATTATGAGAAAATTTACTTTGCTTTTCCTTTCCTTGTTTATTATGGGAACTGCATTTACTCAAAATGCAGAGAAAAAATGGGCATTAGGTCTTGGACCTGGCATTTATCAAAATCTTGATACAAAAAATTGGGCACCAATGGGGGAATTGTATCTGAGCCACTACCTGAGCCCTTCTTTTGACCTGATGCTAAAAGCTCCGATGGGCTTTTGGAGTGAAGGGATTGACTTTATGAATCCCTCATTAGATCTTCGTTTTAAGGTTATTAAAGAGGGCGTTGTTCAACCATATTTGTTTGCCGGCCCCGGAATGCTGTGGGACAATAAGACTTCAGGAGTGAATTTCAATGGCGGTGTTGGTTCAAAATTCCGCATTGGGCAGAACACATCACTTTTCCTTGAAGCAGCCTATATACACGGAATTGACGGGGATAGATACGTTAATGATCAGTTAAAGGGCGTACATGATAATTTCCTGAAAGTATCAGGAATTATTGAATTTGCATTTGGCGCACCAAAGGATTCTGATGGTGACGGCGTTCCGGACAAAAGAGATAAATG
>DASRQG010000258.1:0-3756 GCA_035645995.1 Mariniphaga sp.
GTTGTATTCTTGGTTGGACAAGGATATGGAAAATACAAAAGATTGAAAAATGAATAAAAAAATACATACAATCCATTACATATTGCAGAGCGGGGTTTGGTGGTACGCCAATTGAAGATTCTCGCATCACCGTTCATTTCCTGCGGACAAGAATACTCTCTGAAATTCGCACCGACATCATGTACCAACCGTTGTGTGGCATTGTAAGAATCTACTTGAAACGTAATATTAAACTAATAAAAAATTAAAATGAAACCTACATGACAATTTTTTGACACCCACGAGAATGAAAATTGGGTGCGATGCGGACGACACCATTTTATTGAGGATTCGTAATTTAGTTCTGGCATAAGCCACGTAACTAAAAAACAATAAAGATGGAAACACCGCAAGTAAGTTTTAAGCAAGTCGTATCGCGCGGATGCGGTCTTGATGTACACAAGAAAGTGGTAGTAGCTACCATTGACGGAGAAGGGTTAAAAAAGCAAACCCGGGAATTTGGCACCGTCACGAGTTCTTTGAAAGAATTGAGAGATTGGTTATTGGAGAATGGAATTACGCATATGGCCATGGAGAGCACAGGCGTATTCTGGAAGCCTGTTTACAATATTTTGGAACCGGCTGGCATAACGGTTTGGGTTGTGAATGCCGCCCACGTGAAATACGTTCCGGGACATAAGACCGACAAAAAAGACAGTGCATGGTTATGTAAGCTGCTGTTGGCCGGGCTGCTCAAGCCGAGTTATATTCCGGCAAAAGAGCAGCGGGAATTACGCGATTTAACGCGCTACCGGACAAAATTAATACAAAGCAATGCCTCGAACAAAAACCGGATTATCCGGATTTTAGAGGATGCCAACATCAAGTTATCGAGTGTATTGAGTTCCACAAACGGGGCGGTAGGCACAAAGTTGATAGACAAAATCTGTGACGGAGAGGAAATCACCATGCAGGATGTGGATGAAGTTTATCACAAAAAACTGGCGGCGACCAAAGAAGAAATCTACGAAGCATGCCAGGGGTTTATTACCGAACACCATGTGTATATGCTTCAAATCATCCGCCAGGAAATTGCCGGTACACAGCAAACCATCGAAAGCCTGACCCAACGGATAAAAGAAGTTTTGTCGCCTTACGAAAATGCATTGGAGCTGCTCACAAAAGTTCCGGGCATTAGTTCCAAAAGTGTTGAAGACCTTGTAGCCGAAATCGGGTTGGACATGGGTGTTTTTCCAACAGAGAAACATTTAGCATCGTGGGCCGGCATGTCTCCGGGAAACAATGAGAGTGCCGGTAAAAAAAAAGCGGACGAACAACCCGGGGAAACAAACAAGTTAAAGCTGTGCTGACTGAAATCGCATTGGCAGCCACAAGGACAAAAAACACATTCTATCATGCAAGGTACCACAAACTGGCAGCGCGAAGAGGCAAAAAAAGAGCTTTAATTGCAGTAGGGCATTCAATCCTGAAGTCAGTTTATCACATCTTGAAGGAAAATTGTGATTACAAAGAACTTGGGGCAGAGTATTTAATCAGCAGAACAGAAGCAAAACGTAAAGCGTACCTGAAAAGTGAACTGGGAAAGTTAGGCTATGCTGTTGAATTAAAAGAACTGTCACCAGTAGAAAAAGCAGGATAAAAACAAGTCCCCAAACGAAGGTCGATTTTTTCTGGCACCCGTTGTTTGCGAATAACACTGAAGCCGAAAATGAAACTGACCTCAACAGCTAAGTACCCAGGAAAGTGCCATGAGCACGTGTATGAAATTTTATAACTCTTAGCTGTTTTTTATCACTACTTCCAATAACCGTGCATTTGCCATACAGACAAGTGCTCTCTTTTCTTTTGTTTTTTATTTTAAAAAATGTTGATTTTAAACAAAATATGGGCTTTAAAGGCTCATTTATTAGAAATTATTTACGTATGAAATTACATATCTAATTTCCTCTTATAAATTCTTTATACCTCATTAGAGCTTCTATATAATAATAATCAGCATATGGGAGAGGAGCATCAACATCAGCATTTCTGTTCATATTAGCTACACTGTGTTTCAAGAGAAAGCCACCATTACTTCCATTTTCTGCTGTAAAATCTTCTGATGCCAATGTTCTAAGAATTGCCCATGCAGTATTCAACATGTTTTGTGAATCCTTTTTATTGTAATCAGCAAGTTCGATCAGAGCAGAGGCAATGATAGCACCTGCAGAAGCATCTCTTTCTGTATCAGGTATTTTAGGATCGTTGAAATCCCAATATGGTACTTTGTCTTCAGGTAAATTAGGATGATTAATAATGAAAGAGGCAATTTTATTTGCAATATCAAGATATTGTTTATCCTGTGTTTCGCGATACATCATGGTATATCCATATAATCCCCATGCCTGTCCTCTTGCCCAGGCTGATTGATCAGAAAATCCCTGAGCAGTCCTTTTTTTGAGTATTTCACCGGTCTTTGGGTCATATTCTACTACATGATAAGAACTATTATCGGGACGGAAATGATTTTTCAATGTGGTGTTTGCATGATTCACTGCAATATTATATAGCTCCTTATCCTCCGTAACTTTGGCTGCCCATAGTAATAACTCCAGGTTCATCATATTATCGATTATTACTAAAAAAGATTCTTCATCATCTATTTCTCCCCATGAACGTATACTTTCAACGTTTTCATTATAACGTTTGGAAAGAGAATAGGCAGAATTGATTAAAATTTGCTCATATTCTTTCTTTGGATCTATTTTATTTAAATTGCCGTAACTGCAATACATCATAAATCCGACATCATGATGAGAAGTTAAGTATTGTTGTTCATCCATTAACTTTACTCTTTTCAGCCCTTCTTGTAAAATTGTTTCATCACCGGTCGATTCATAGAGATAAAATAAAGTTCCCGGATAAAAACCTGCTGTCCAGCTCCTTGGTTTATTGTTTTTTCTTGAGCCATCTTTGTTGATGGAGTAGGGCATTACACCTTCATCAAGATCATCCATCAGGATTTTATATTGATCGACAGACTTGTGAAAAATATTATCAATCCAGGAGATAGTTTCTTTTGAATTGGAACTTTTATGCTTAGATGTAGCACAGCCACCAATAAGAGCAAATAGAATGAAAAAGATTGAAGGAGATAAAAAGGTATTCCTCATGATGTTTATTTATAAGTTTATTTATGTTTGCAATACGAGATTTTAACTTATGTATTTTTTAGTGGTACCCACTTATTAGATACTACTGTTAAACGAAAAGAAATCAAGTTTTTAATTTTATGCATGCTCAAAAGTAAAAAAAATATCAAATAATAAATTGTCTGATATTAAATACTAATTAATATTACTGACAGAAAGAATGGATTTGACCATTCTATTGCAGTAGGGGAAACATATCATTTAAGAGATTTGTATTAAAATAAATCCTCAATTTTGCAGTTATTCTGAATAAAGTATTATGAACCGAATATTATTTTTGTTTTTATTAATTGCTCCATTTTTTGCTAATTCTCAAGTCAATCAAAAAGATAGTAACGGATTAAGACAAGGGAAATGGCAAAAGAGTCATCCTAATGGAAGATTAGCTTATGAGGGATATTTTAAGGATGATAAGCCTACCGGTGAATGGATTCGGTATTATGAAGGCGGTCAGATTAAAGCCAGAATTGAATATGTTGGTTCATCTGATTCTGCAGTGGCTGTTTTATATGATCAATTTGGAAGAAAAATGGCTGAAGGTTCCTATTTGAAGGAGAAGAGGGAA
>DASRQG010000259.1:0-3636 GCA_035645995.1 Mariniphaga sp.
AGGGAGTACGATTTACTCAGGCCTATGCTCCTGCTGCGATTTGTTGTCCTACCCGAAGAAGCATTCAGTTCGGACAATCTCCCGTACGACAAGGTGATATTCATTTTAAATCAAATTATCATCCTGATGCCAATGAGAAGCTCTCCATCCCAAAATTGCTTAAGTCAATTGATCCTGCTTATAAAACAGCTCATTATGGAAAATGGGATTTAAGAGCTGATTTTTCACCTGAAGCATTAGGATATGATGAGAGTGACGGGAATACCGGTAATAGTGACGGGAATGTTAATTCAAACAATATTGAAAAATGGACCCGCTATTTTATTAATGATGATCCTAAAAAAATTGAAACACTCACTGCTAAGGGTTTGGATTTCATGACCCGCCAAATTGAAGCGGGAAATCCATTTTTTTTGCAGATATCTCATTACGCCACTCATGTCGATCTGCAAATGAAGGAACAGACGTTAAAAAAATACTGGAAAAAAGAACCCGGCAACATTCACTATCATCCGGGATTTGCAGCGATGCTTGATGATCTCGATTCCGGCATAGGGAAAATCCTGGAAGCTGTTAACCGGTTAGGCATTGCTGATCATACCTACATCATTTTCACTACTGATAATGGTGGCGTTGAACAACTTCCTCAAACAGGTGATAAAATGAGACATCCGGAGGATTATGGCCGGCCACGGCTGAATCATCCCCTCAGAGGTGGGAAATGGACCCTATACGAAGGTGGGATCAGAGTACCTTTTATAGTAACCGGGCCCGGAATTAAACCGGGTTCCTATTCTGAAACTCCCGTTACGGGTTGGGATATCCTCCCTACCCTGGCCGATTTGGCAGGCTATACCAAAACATTACCAGAAGACCTGGATGGTGGTAGTTTTAAAAATGCAATTACCGGCAATCAAGATGGTAAAGTTAGACGCTCCAATCCGGCATTGTTCTTCCATCGTTATAATGACTATTATCCACATTCTGCAGTGATCAAAGGTGACTTTAAGCTTGTAAAATTGTGGAGGAATAACACTATGGAGCTGTACAATCTATCCGGCGATATTGGTGAAACTAAGGATGTTTCAGATCAACATCCTGAAATCACAAAAGAATTATACAACACTATGATATCGTATTTTAAAGAAGTGAATGCAGAAATACTTGAAAAATATGAACCCTAATTTACTTTAAGCCTGATTTTTAATATTCACACTATACAATGATCCAAAGTAATCAAAACAATTCACCCGGCATGAATAACGAATACCCTGAAATATTGCAAATTAAAAGCCCGACAAAAATACCATTATACTTCCTTCTTGCCCTTTTGTTGATATCTTGCAACCTATATTTGTATGCACAAACCAAAGGCAGCGAAACTCACATCCCGGATATTGTCCATCCACGTTTTATAGATTTCCCTGTTCCATCATCAGGGATTGAAGTAAGAACCAACCCACCGGTGTTAAGATGGCCCATGATTAAAGGGAACAACTTAAAGTTTGATGTGCGCTTATCAAAACGTTCTGATTTTAAAAAAGAAGACAATTATTTTGAATACAATGGACTGGATTGGTCGATGGTAAATCCACATCAAAAGCTTGATTCAGGCACCTGGTATTGGCAATACCGTATTTCCGGTACAGAATGGAAAGAAACATTGAGTTTTAAAATTACAAAAGATGCTATACCTTTTGTATCACCCAAAGCCATTCAATTTTTAAACGCGTTGCCTGCTGACCACCCAAGAGTATTAACAACTACTGCTGATCTCCCCCGATTAAAATCCTTAAACATTGATGAAGATATTTCAGCCATATATAAAGGAGCCGAAAAGTCATTGTCTTTTAAGGTTCCTTCAGAGACAGAAGGAATTCCTCAAAAAGAAGGCGCAGATGAAAAACAAAACCGCAAATTTCAGTTGGATGCCAGTAAACGTCTTGGGTCAACTGTTTACGATAATACTTTGTTACTTTGTCAGGCTTATATTTTAAGTGCCAATAGAAAATTTGCAGATAAAGCCATAGAAATTGCCATGGAGGTTTCAAAATGGGATCCAAAGGGGGTATCCGGAATCAACGATTTTGGCGATGCCCGCTGTATGTTAACAATGGCTTTGGCATATGATACTTTTCATGGTTTATTAAGCAATGAACAAAAATCAAAATTGCTCCAATCAATCAAACCACGGGCTGAACATTTTTATGACGAATGGCGCAACAACATTGAAGCCAAGGTCTTAAGCGGACATGTATGGCAGCATATTTTACATTATTTCTTCCAAACTTCAATAGCTGTTTATAATGAAGAACCGCGGGCAGGCAAATGGCTCGAATATGCTTATGAACTGTTCTTAGCCCGAACTCCTGTGTTGGGTGGCTTTGATGGTGGATGGGTAGAAGGTGTTTCATATTTTAAAATGAACATGGAAACTGTTATTGATATCCCTTTAACTATACAAAAATATACCGGGTTTGATTTCATTAATACCCATCCCTGGTATTCAGAGAATATTAAATGGATGGTATACCATATTCCCCCCGGATCAGCTTCTGATGGCTTTGGTGACAATTCTGAGGAAGTTGAATCCCCCGGCGCAGCATATATCGAATATGCATCTACTTTGGCTAAACTTACAGGAAGTTCATTGGCAGCTTGGTATGCCCAAGAGAGTAGCAAGTACGAAGACCTGGACAATGTTAGTCCAAAAGCATTTCGCTGGACAAGAATTACCACAACCAATGATCTCGAAATGCCGGATGGTAAACTTCAAGATGTGCCAATGGGAGCTGTTTTTAAGGATGTTGGACTTGCTGCACTGCATTCTGATATTACAAACACTACAAATGATTTGATGATAGCCTTTAAATCCAGTCCATTTGGCTCTTATGGACATATGCTGTGCGATCAAAATACATTTAATATTTTGTATGGTGGTGAAAAAATATTTTATCGTACTGGCTATAAAGTTACAATGGACGATCCTCACCGTACCGGTTGGTATAGAACAACTAAAAGTCAAAACGGAATTTTAATCAATGAAGAAGGACAACCCTACAGCAACGGATCATATGGAGTCATACCTCAGTTCCTGCAGGGGAAAAGTATCGGTTACATTAAAGGAGATGCCACTCATGCCTACCAGGAAGATAACCTGTCAACAATAGGAGTAAAAAAAGTATGGCGACACATCCTTCTCCTGAAGCCTGATATCATTATTATATATGATGAGCTTGAAGCGGCTACAGAAGTAAACTGGTCGTGGTTAATACATAGTCTGGAGCCAATGAAAACAAACCCTGAAAATGGTGTATTTTCTGTTGAAACATCAAATACCTCTGGTTATGGCAAAATATATTCATTCAGACAGGTTGAATGGGCACTAACCGATACGTTCGAAGTACCTGCATATAATTGGAGAGGAAGCAGATTGCCGGATGGAACGCTCAAAACATACGATGATACCCAATATCATTTAAAAATCACCAATCAGAAAAAAAGTAAATCCATGCGATTTTTTACTGTGCTGCAAATCTCCCCATCTACCAATCCGGTTCATATATTGAACTCCAATAAACCAAACTCAAACGGAATGGTGAGATTAACCCTGAACAACTGGTCCATTAAAGCTGA
>DASRQG010000260.1:0-4586 GCA_035645995.1 Mariniphaga sp.
CTCACCTTAGCACGAAATTTCTTTTTAAAAAAGAATTCACCTTCATTTTCGTCGAAGCCTATATTATCGTTTTGAAACAACTTATTCAGCCACCCCTCAAGAACAGCATCTTCAGGCGCACCCTGAAAAGTGCCATCCGGAGCTATAAGCCATAACTTATCAACTTCACGAACAGCTATGTTTAAATCGTGTGTAGAAAGCACAATCGTTTTATTCTTTTGAACGGCCAGTTCCTGCAGAAGGTGAAAAATTTCATACTTATTACTTACATCCAGATAAGCTGTAGGTTCATCCAATACAATTACCGGAGTATCCTGCGCCAGTGCTCTTGCAATCATTGCCCTCTGTCGTTCCCCATCACTTATTTGTAATACCTGACGTTTCTCAAATCCTTTCAGCCCAACCTTCTGAATAGCATCTGAAATCAGTTCTTTATCTGAACTATCAAGCATTCCAATCCAGTTGGTATAAGGAAATCGTCCATAAGCCACCAAATCAAAAACAGTCAGGTTAGGTACCCGGATTATTTCTGTTGAAACAAAGCTTAATATGCGGGACGATTGTTTAGGTGTTAAATTTTTTAAACTTTTTCCCTGAAAGACTATATCACCTTCAAACCAGGGCTGGAATCCTGCTAATGTACGTAACAAAGTACTCTTACCAATGCCATTACTGCCTATAAGTGCGATCATCTCACCCGGTGCAGCTGAAAGATTTATATCCTGCAACACCTTTATAGGGTGTTGGCCGGTTTGTTGATAACCGACAGCCAACTGTTTCAGTTCAATATTTATCCTTTCATTCATACATTAAACCGATACAAAACGTTTGTTTTTAACAATCATCCAAATGATAACAGGAATCCCTATAATAGCTGTAACCGAATTAATTGGCAATGTTGCCTGCATGCCTGGCAGCTGTGAAACAATATCACTGAACAACATTATGATGCTACCCATTATCAAAACAGCCGGTACCAGAATTAGATGATTAGAAGTTTTAAACATGACCCGGCAAACATGAGGTACCGCTATTCCGATGAAACCGATAGGCCCACAAAATGCTGTAATTGTTCCGGCAAGCAAACTGGCACTTAAAAATATTACAAGTCTGCTTGCTTTAATAGAAACTCCTAATGATCGTGCATAATCTTCTCCCAATAAGAATGCATTCAGGTCTTTAACCTTCATGTATGCTATAAATACCCCAAGAATAACAGCAGGAAGTAACACTGCAAGTTGGGAACGGGTTACACTGCCAAGGCTGCCCATCGTCCAGATTATAAAGGTCTTCAACATAGACTCGCTGCTAAAATATTGCAATATACTAACCACAGCGGTGACCGCACTTGAAAACAGCATACCTAATATTAATAAAGTCATTATATCATTTACGCGAGCAGAAACATATAACACAAGCAGCATAACCATAAAAGAACCTAACCAAGCTACCATTGCTAAAGGCCATGCCCCTGCAGTAGAAAACATTCCCCAGGCAAATAATGATGAAAATCCCATTACAAACAAAGCTACCCCCAGGCTTGCACCTGCACTGATCCCTAAAACATAAGGCCCCGCTAACGGATTTCTAAAAACCGTTTGCATCTGCAACCCACTCAACGACAAAGCAGCTCCTGTGGCAATTGCTGTTAAAGCTTTTGGCAACCGGAAATCCATAACAATCGTTCTGAATGTATCGCTACTTTCAGATGAGGTAAATAATACCTGTAGAACCTGTTTTACGGGTATAACTACTGAGCCAAATAGTAAATCAGCGATAAAAAATATTATTAAGAGCATTATCAAAATAACAAACTGCATCCAAAGGGTAGTTGTTGATCTTTCTGTTGTTATCTTCATTGTATCTCTTGATAATAAGTAAGTTTTTCTTCGATTAACTCAGGATGAAATATAGAAATCAGATCACGCAACACAAGATGTGGATTAATAGTGCCACTTTCCCAAAAATCATTCCCCCCATGGCTACTAAGACCTCTTATATTGTTAAACAATTTACCTTCATTGAACACTCTAAAACTTTTGAACCGTTCATCAGATGCCAGTATTTCACGTTTCGATGACAGATTAGACATATTAATCCAAATATCGGCTTCACTTCCCCAGGCCAGAGCGTTCTCAAATGAAATAACATAACTTTCATGAGATCTGTTTCGCCTTCCTAAATACTCGCCTCCTGCATCGGCTATTAAATTAGCAAGATATGAATTACCTCCGGGTACCCACCATGAATCTTTGTAGGGTGACCCTACCAGTACCTTAGGTTTCTCTTTTGCAGCTGCAGCCAACCGCTTCAGTTCCACGTATTCTTCAACAATCCCCTGAAAATATGTTTCCGCCATCTCTTCTTTTTCAAATAAAGCTCCAAAAAAATTAATCCAACCAGCTTTACCCAAAGGGGATTCTTCCAGATACTCACCCACCATAACAACCGGGATATTCAACTCCTCCAATCTGCTGCTATAACTGGTAACTTCTCCTCCAATTCCATAAGCAATAACAAGATCAGGTTTTAGATTCACTATCAATTCATAATTCAGGTTTTGGCCATACCCTACATCAGGAATCCCACCTTCTTCAATCTTATTTCTGATAGCAGGGTTGGAGACATATTGACTTCCCGATATGCCAACAATCTTATCACTAACCGATAATGCTTCCAAATAGGCCAGATGAGTAGTAGAAAGACAAATAACACGCTGAACCGGAGTTCTTATAATTCTTTTCCCAATTAAGTTCTTTAAATCGATAACCTCCCTGTTTACGAGAAAATATTCCAATGAAATATCATTAGCCTTCTCCCATGGATTATATACAGTAAGTTTACGGGAAGCAGGGCTATCTGTAATTGTATCAATCGTAAAACCTCTTGGGTCATAATTTTTATTAAACAGGTCATTATCTTGCTGAACGGAATTATTGCATCCCTCCAGAAAAAATAGTAATATAAGTGTTATAAAATAATAGTGCATATTAGTTTCTGTCAGGATAATACAATACTTTACGTGTCAGACTGCCTAAATTAGAATTGAAGCGTACAAAATAAACTCCCGGCAGGTTATTTGCCAAATCAATTTGAATTTTTTTATCACTTATGCGTTTAAAGTAAGCATTTACAACCTGCCCATTAAGGTTGAATACCCTAACATTATCACTTGTAATTGTTTGTCCCGCCTCAAAAGCAAATACACCCGAAGCAGGATTGGGAAATATAACGGCATCCAAAGGATCAGTGACAATTGGATCTATAATATCTTGTGCATTTAAATTACAAACTAACACACTAATAACATTAACGATGGAAAGTCCTTCTTCATTATTTTCAAAAAACTCATACCATCGATTATTTTGCTTATACCAGAAAAAATTAGCTGCCCCTTTTTCACGTAAAGACTGATATAATGCAAACTCTTCATCCTGTTGTAATTTACTCAATTCAACACTAACAAAGAATGTATCATCAGTCTCAACAATTTCATTAAAATCAATATAATTCATCGCGTTCTCCACCATATTACCTAACCCAAAACTATGGGCATATATCTGTGATTCAGGACTGCTTTTACCATTATATATTTTAATAGTAATTTCACTGTTATTACCCGAATTAACAAGATCTAGTTGGCCAATACCCAGTGATACCCCATGTATGTCAGCTCCTCCTACAATAATAAAACGCTCTGCTATTTCACTGATGTTAATATTGTTTGTTCCTCCCCAATAACCCGAACTACCGGAATCTGTATTGATTAACACCAGGCTATGACTATCAGAATCCTCTAAATTGGTAACAACCCTGCACAGATCCTCCTGAATATAAAATCTTCTTCCGGCTTGAAAACTTCGATTACGATTTAAAGGGTCAAGCCAATGCTTTAATTGTTGGGTTGAATCTGCACGATAATCCCATGCCAGGCTGAATCTTGAAAAGTAATCATTCACAGGTACCCTACAGGTAGCATTGCCACCTGTTAAAGTACCAATTACATTTCCTGAAGGATTAAATAAAGGGCCTCCGGAAGAACCTTGTTCTGTAACGCCTTCTTCCCAACGATGAATTCTTAAAAAGCCATTTTTGGAATAATCATTGGTAAAATCAGCTATAGAAGGCGCGTCCCGATCTATTGCAAACTTTTTGATTCCGCCTTGCGGATGATGTATGCTTACACTTGAATCAGGCAATGTCAGGGATTTATCCCATCCTGCATAATAGGGCATAAAATGAGGTGGAGGGATATTATTCATCTCCACGAGCGCAAAATCAAGGCTATCGGAAAAAGCTTTCATTTCTGCACCAGATATAGAATTGGAAGGATCTCCATCAAGCGATGAGCAAAACGGGCTTTCAAAATTGAAAGTAAAAATTGATTTCTCAGCCAATTCGGCGCTATCATAGCAGTGTGATGCTGATAAGATGTATGGACGTTGATCCTCTGCAGTATTATTCATTAAAACCCCGGAACATATTTCCCGGCCATTTATAATTATCCGACATACAGCATCAACCTGGTTCATCCAGTTTCCAACCACATCGCAATTGACATTAACATTGCATGCACCAGCAGTAGT
>DASRQG010000261.1:0-4534 GCA_035645995.1 Mariniphaga sp.
TCACCTGCAAATAATAACAGTAAGTAAAGTTTTTAGTGATTTAAAAAGAAAGCGTCTTTTAAACTCGCCCGCTCTGAAGACAGTTTGTAAACTCGCTCAATAGGTAAATTAAGACAGCGGGACTCAAACAGTAAAAGCTGCCTTAAACATTACTATCCTGCTGTCCCCCGTCTCCCTGCGGGAGAAGGGGGACCGGGGGGAAGAGGTCGAAGAAAATTCCAAATCTCAATAAGAAGTAAAATATCAAACAAATCCCAAGCAATAAAAAACCAAATTCACAAACCCGGATTATGTGCTGACATCTTATTATTAATTGTTCAATTCATTAATACTGGAAAGTTTGTAATTTCTATCTTATTGTTTCCGATTTTATCCGATTGTTTGTAATTTTATTCTGATTGGTTCTGATTGGTTCCCGATTTCTCTTTAATTCTGAATTATTCACAGGTTCCCACACGCCCCCAAACAGGAGTTGCAGAGCTGCAATGAACTACCGCGGGGGTCGTGTGCGCATGGCAATCATGGTGATAAAAAGATCATTTGCATCAAGAGCCCGGCTTCGGATTTACAAAGCCGGGGCTTGGAAACTATCGAATCAGCATGATCTTTGTTGATGCTTTTCCTGATGGTGTGCGGAGCTGAGCCAGATAGTGGCCTGAAGCAGGAATTATCGAACGTATATCCATGGTTTGTATTCCAGAAGAGACAGAATTAATCTGGTAAACTTTTTTCCCTGAAAAAGTAAAAATATCAAGGTGAACATTTTGTTTTACAGGAGTATACACAGATAAGAGACCCTTTACTGGATTGAAATCAAGTGCAGGTTTCTGAAGAATTATATGCTTATTACCTGTTGATATTTTTGAGTCAAGTGAAGGTTCTTTGCCGTAAGGATAGACAAATCTTACATTCTCAAGCCATGCTTGCTGCTTTGGGCTCCATTGCCATTCTGTTTCACTTTCGAGTAAACCTTTTTCATTATAGGAATAGACTTTACGGGTATCGAAATTACAGCCGATTTCGTAATCAGTTAAATACCCGCAGCAATCATGATTGTCTTCACCCATATAGCACTGTTCGATCTCTTCAATAATTCTGTCTGAATTATCCAGATGCCCAATTCTTCTTGAGCAGGAATACCATTCATTTGTTTCGTCGTCGAGAATTTCCTCAAGGCAAATAATGATATTATCTGTACTGTCTTTTACAGAAAATCTGTTAAATGGTTTCCAGCTATCATTTTGACAGTCAAAATAGAATTCTTTGTAAAAGGGTTCCTGAAATGGTGATATTAAAGTATCTTTGCTGCCTTCACCAAACCATTCACCGGTTTCTTCATCTAACGATTTTTCGAAGAATGATTCTAATATAGTTCCGTTTTCAAACCAGTATTCCTCTGCATATTCATCAATAATCTCCCACTTTGAAGTTGTGGGGTTCCATTCGCATTCACTGCCAATGTATCTGGTTATTTTGCTGTTATTGAGATATTCGACGAATTCTATTGTACCTTCACCTTCCCACTCCTGTAAATCCGGATCAAACCACATGTCATAATAGCTGTATTGTGCATGAAATGAGTTGTCGGAAAAAATAAATTTATCCAATTCCTGTAACTTCCATTCGCCCTCTATATCGACCAGTATACTGTCGTACAGGACAAAATCATTTTCCATGTAACGGAAAACTTTATAAACACCTTCATACCACGTATCTGAATATGAATCCCACTCGTCTACACGATACTCTATAGTGTCATTTAAATTGGATTGTCGAATCCAGCGAGTCTTGGACATCTCGGATGAATCTATTGTTCCTTCCTGTGTAAATATCAGGTACTGGTAACTGATAAACCCATCATCAGTCTCTTCATTGGCAGTAAAATAAAATCTTTTGGATGTTTCACTGTATGAAGCGTCCCGGAGAGTGATTTCATTTCCATTATTATCTAAAGTATCTATTTTGCCGCAACTCATGTATGAAAGTTTCCATGATTGACTGCTGTTATCCCAGTCCCATTCTGAAATTCCTCTCCTGGTTAGATCCTCCGGATAAATAATCTCCCATTTAGTGTCGTTTACCCACTTGCTGCCATCCCAATTCTGAGATTGTTCAAATGATGGTTCCAGTTCTTGACCAAATATGGTGCCTTTTGTACTGTAGACAATCGAATCCCGCCTTACTTTTTCCCATTCCTGGCCGTTCCATCCTTCCTCAATATACACCTCAGAAACGGTATTGGCGGTTGTTTGTCTTTTTGCCAGACTGTGGTTTATCTGTTCGGATTGTAATGAAAAATTTCTTTTTTTCAGATTCCGTAATTTTTCAATGCGATGTTTCAGTACATTTTTTTGGGCCTGATTTGATGAAAAAGAAGCAAAAGTTTGATTTGCCATAATTAGAATGAAACACATAAGGGCTGAAGTGAAAAGCAGTCTGGTTGAATTCATGTGAGGCTCCTTTTTATAATGTTATGTGATATTTGTTATAATAACATTTATATGAGTATAGTACAAGAAAAAACAGTGTAGATATTATGTTTACATATATAATAACACAAGCGTTTTACAGTTGTCAAACACGATACAGAGAATATAATTATCGCAAAGGAGAATGTTTCAGAAACTGGAATTAATATTGTTTGGTGATGTAATTGCTGAATTTTTTACAAAATTGTTGCTTTTAAAGTTTTGAATTTTTGTTGTTCGGATAGCTGATTGCCTAATACCAACATAAGACGAATCCTTTACGCTGATTATTTACGTGGTGTTTTAATAATACAAATCACAGGGACTCGCTTGAAACCCAAATAAATATCTATGGCGCACAAAAGGGTAAACGTTTGTTTATGGCAGAGAAAATGCATGATGAAATATCCATTATAAAGGTAAGCAATGGAAAATCGGTCAATAATTAACGTTACCTGATGGAGAAAATCATGATCCGGTTAATATCGTTTTTACTGGTAGTTTCAACAGTTTCTGAAGCATTTGATGGTGACAGCATAACAGTTCAAAGATTGATAGATCATGAAATGAGGCTTGACTATCTTGAAAAAATGGAAAACATACGAAAAACTGAATTTACGAATTTTGAAAAAAGCGCAAAAAATGATTTTGAAAGTTTTGTTCTTGAGGTCCGCAGAAATAACAGATATATAGGTATAATCAGCACTTTATTAAGTTTTTTATTTATTGGTGGCGGGTTTATACTTTTTTTCAATTTTAAAAATTATGCGGACAAAAAAGGTAAGGAAATACTCGATAGCGCTCTTAAGAACAATGAAATCGCAATAAATGAGCTGCTGATGCAGGAAAATGAAGAACATCAGTTGAGAACAAAAAAGAGGGTACTGGTGGTTACACCACAATACTCTGATAATGAATTTATAAGGCGTTTTTTCAGGGAAATGAGTTTTAATCCAGCAAATATTCATTACGAGACATTTAAGGATAACATTCCCGAAGGCAAATACGATATTGTTCTGTTTAATGATGAAACCGGGGGGGATGGTTCAAATGATAATGAAGAAAATATAAAGAGAGTAGAAAGTATTGAATGGTATCTTCAGAAATTTTCTTCAAAAACAATTCGACTCTATTTCGGGAACGAAAAGTTATTTTCGGATGTAAGATTCGAAAAGGACAGAACCGTAACATCATTTGTTAATACAAGATTACAGCTTTATGGCAATTTGATGAATGCTTTAAAGTATCAGGATAAGATGCTGTAAATGGTTTTCTTGGGTCGGACCTCAGCTGTCTGTTATAAAAGACTTTAGCAATTAAAAAGATATTGTTTTTGGTCTTAAACGCTTATTTTTACGCTAAAAAACATGATCCTATAATTTTGCCATGGGTTTTTAAATTTTATATCATGCTAAAAAGGCAGGTTTTTGCTACCCGTTAGATTACTCTAATTGGCAATTGAATTTTCTTTTTTAGAATGAGTCTACTCTAATAAATGTTGTTCAAAAAACTAACTTGAATTTGCCAAAATTCTTTTTCTCGGTTTCAAAAGGCTACACTGGTCGCATTTTCTCAATTTGTTTCTAATATGGATAGCACCCATCGGATCATAAAAAATATATTCGTATTTGATAATTTGGGGAATCTTGAAAAAATCATTCCTGTTTTCCAGGACTCAACATCACTAAAAACATTAATTTTCACAGTTAATAACAATGGGGGATTGATATTTTCCAATAAGATAAAAGATTCATTATACATATGTGATACATCAGCACATTTAATCAGATCTATAGGAGGGTTCAAAATAGGATTAAATGAATTTGATGATGATCCTTATAATGGAATATCAAATTTTACAACTGATTACAATAATAATATTTATGTTCACGATTTTTCTCTTGGAATAAAAGTATTTAACTCAGACGGAGATTCAATCAGGTATATAAACTTTGCAGATATAAAGATTACTCATTGCCATACGTTCAAGGAATATGTATTGATTCACAAACAAATAGAATTTTCGTTTCATATTATAAATTCATATGTGCTTTAACTGAAAGTGG
>DASRQG010000262.1:0-7239 GCA_035645995.1 Mariniphaga sp.
TAATAATGTAATTGAAAAAATTAGAACCCATTTTATTGTTTAAACCCCAATAATGGTTGTTTTCAATTACACTGGACGCGATTGATTTGATTTAGCATTTATCACCATTAATCATCATTAACACTCTGAACACATGAAAACTAATTATTCTATTTATACCCTTCTGATCCTTGTTGTGATTATACATCAATCATCTAAAGGCCAGGAATTATGGGGGGTGACCATGCGTGGGGGAAGTTTCGATAAAGGGGTAATTTTTAAACTCGACCCAAATGGGGACAAGCAGGAAGTTGTTTTCTCATTTGAGGCCATGGGATACCCCGAAGGTAGAATGACAGAATATTCAGACAGTATTTTCTTTGGTACAACAACTAAAAGAAATGATTTTGGCATAGGAGGAATATTCAAATTTAATTCTAATAAAGGACAATTTACAAAATTACTTGATTTTGATTCAGAGAACGTGGGTGTGGATGGTGCAGGAAGCCTGTTGCTGGCATCTAACAATAAATTGTATGGGATGACTAAAACAGGTGGTGCTTATAATCATGGAATTATTTATGAATTTGATCCTGAGACTGAAGTATATACAAAAAAGCTGGATTTTAATGAATCGATAAGTGGTAAATGGCCTATAGGTGCATTAGTGGAAGGAGAGGAGGGATATCTTTATGGAATAACTTCTGAAGGTGGTGATGAAGGCTCAGGGATTATTTTTTCATATAATTATATTACCGAAACCTTTACCAAAATTATTGATCTTCAGTCAGAAACCATGGGTTCTAGTCCGGAAGGAGGATTGATTATTGCTGCAGATGGGATGTTATATGGAACGGCCAGGGAAGGAGGGGATAATGGTTATGGGGTAATTTTCAAATTTGATCCAGTCACAATTACTTATGAAGTTTTATTTGCTTTTGATGGGGAGGATCATGGTAGTTACCCTGCCTGCACACTCCTGGAAGGATCGAATGGTAACCTTTATGGTACTACTTCTTCCGGTGGATCGTTTGGGTATGGTTTAATATTTGAATTTGATTTCATCAACAATATTTTTATCAAGAGATTAGAAAATTCCGGTCCATATTCAGATAAAGTTGTAGGAAGTTTGGTTGAAGCTCCTAATAATAAATTATATGCAATGTCAATGTATTCTGATAGTCATGGTGTCAGGATGTATGAAATTGATCCTGTGCAAGGTACATACAGAGATTATATTTTAGCTGCAGAAGAAATGCGGTATGGTGAAAACTGTCATGAAAGCATTTCTGTTGCATCCAATGGAAGATTATTTCTTTGGGGATGGGATACCTTCTATGTTGATAATGAGATATTCTTATTTGAATTTAAATATGAAGAGGGTGAAGTGGCAAAGTATTATAAAAATCAAACTTTTCTTACTGGCAGTTATCCCACAGGTAATCTGGTAATGGCAGAGAATGGTAACTTATATGGTACCGGAAGTCGTGGGGGGATGTATGACTTAGGGGTACTATTTGAATACAATCCTATAACTGAAAAATATTCTAAATTAATTGATTTCGACAATGAATCATATGGAGCAGTACCTATGGGGAGTCCAATTATTATTAATGATTCTGTAATGTATGGCATGACCAGCAAAGGAGGGAACTATAATAAAGGGGTAATCTATGAATATAGAACAAATTCCGGTACATTCACAAAGCTGCTGGACTTCGATGGGGAAGAAAGAGGTGAGGGGCCGGAAGGTAGTCTTATGCCAGCAGATAATGGGAAATTATATGGAATGACAACTTTTGGTGGCCTGTATAATAATGGGGTTATTTTTAGTTTTGAGCCTGGCTCACGAACTTACACCAAACTCTTTGATTTTGAAGAACTGGTAACAGGCAGTAATCCATATAGTACTTTAATACAAGCTTCAAATGGCAAGGTTTATGGAACAACATCAAAGGGGAGTCGGAATGAACGAGGTGTTTTTTTTGAATTTGACATTGAAACGAATCACTATAAAATAGTAAAGGATGATGGTTCTTCCCTATTTGAATTAATGGAAGCATCAAATGGTAATATTTATTTATCTGGTAGCTCAATGGTATACGAATATAATCCAGTAGATGGAGTATTCAATAATACAGGCATACCGTCAATAGATGGTAGGATTGGAAAAATGTTTGAATATGCTCCCAATAAACTATTAGGCATGAATTATGGAGAATTGTGGTATTTGGGTGGACCCAATACAGATGGTGATGTATTTGAAATAGACATGGTTTCCGGAGCAGGCCGTATTGTATTAGAGTTCAGTGGGGAGAATGGAAGACACCCCCATAATTCAGGGTTTATCAAAGTTGATAATCGTATTGGCCCTGAGGTCGTTTGTCAGCCTGTTGACTTGTATCTTGATGATGAAGGGAATGCAGTGCTTCATCCTGAAGATATAGATCATGGATGTTCTGGTGACAATATACAGTTGAGCCTGAATAAGACGAACTTCAATTGTAATGACATGGGCGAAAATACTGTGATCCTTACCGTGACGGATGAAAATGGTTTATCCAATACTTGCAATGCATTGGTTACTGTATTAGATACCATTTCGCCGGAAGTTAAGAGCAAGGACATCGAAATATATTTAAATGCAGATGGAATCGCAACTATTGAGCCTGAGGATATAGATGCAGGATCATTTGATATTTGTGAAATTGAACATCTTTCAGTAAACATTAAAGAGTTCGATTGTAATGATTTAGGAGATAATCAGGTTGAACTGGTTGCCACTGATTTAAATGGAAATAAGAGTAAGAGTATGGCTATTGTAAGTGTACATGATACCATAGCTCCTGATATTGTATGTCATTCGGAACTGGTTCAGTATCTGCCACCATACCAAAATTTTATCATCTTTGAAGAAGAAGAATGGAAATCAGTTGCAGAGGATAATTGCAGTATTGCCGCTTTAAATTACTTATTTACAGGAACACAGCCACTTGAAATATCTTCCGCAGATGAATTAAAATTAGGAGCTGGTAATTTTGAGGTGGAGTGGACTGCAATTGACCCTTCTGGTAATGAATCGGTATGTGCCGGTGGATTAATGATACAGAAGAGACCTACAACATTGTTACTACTGGAAAATGAATTGGAAGTGAATCAGGGGAAAATTATAGTTCAGGCACTCTTATTGGATAGTTTATTGGTGGAGGGAATCCATGATATGTCTGTTGAGGTTTCATCCGGTACATTTACTGAAATTTATAAGACAAATAGTAAAGGTGTTATTAAAATTGAAATGCCAATTAATTCTGTAAATAGTACCAACTTTGATTTGAGTTTGCAATTTGATGGTAATGAAACTTATATGGGAAGCTCCGCTGAATCAGAATTGGTTACAGGTATCCATTTTGAAACAGTGACAGATGTGCAAGTTTATCCCAATCCATTTAGTGAAAGTGTTTATTTTGAATTTGTTTCTCCTGTGACAGCAGATGCTCGAATTGATTTGTTTGATGCCAATGGCAGATTGGTAAAAACACTTATTGATCAACATGTATTTGCCGGAAAACTTTATTCAGTAGAGTTTATGCCGAATAATGAATCAGGTGGATTGTTTTTATACAGACTGGTAATTGGAAATCATACAAGTACTGGTAAAGTAAATTACCAAAGGTAAATTTTACAGTATCTTCATTACTTCCCGTTGGCCTTTAAACTAACCAGAATTGTATGAATCAAAATCTTTATATCAACATATATTGAAAGATTTTTCAAGTACATCATGTCGTACGGTAATCGTTCAAGCATTTCGTCAAGGTTTGATGCATAACCATATTTTACCTGCCCCCATGAAGTTATTCCTGGCCTGATTTTATGAAGGTGTGTATAGTGAGGGGCTTTTTTTACTATCTGGTCAATAAAATACTTGCGTTCAGGCCGGGGACCTACTAATGACATATCACCTTTTATTACATTATAAAACTGAGGAATTTCGTCAAGGTGTGTTTTTCTTAAAATTCGGCCAATTTTTGTAATACGTTCATCATTCTCTGATGACAATGCAGGGGTGCCGTTTTCTGCTCCCTCCACCATGCTTCTCAGTTTATAAATATAAAATGGTTTTCCAAACCTTCCTATCCTTTCCTGTTTGTAGATGACAGGGCCTTTAGATGATTTTTTTATAAGAATTGATAAAACTATAAAAAGAGGCAGAAATAGGATAATTGCAATTATTGATAAAACTACATCCATCAGGCGTTTCATATTGGCCTGCCATGTAGGCATCAGTCCATTGGAAATTTTAATAAGCGGGATTCCAAAAATTTCTGTAGTTTTTACTGTCCCCGATAAGAAGTCATAGAGGTCGGGTATCCCCCATATTGTTACCTTTTGATTCTCCAGCACTGTTAATAAGGCATTCAGCTTTTCTTGCTCTCTGGTTTCAATTGCTATAATAACTTCCTCGATATTATTTTGTTGTATGATCTTATTTATATTATTCAGGTTACCCAGATTAGGCATGTACTTGCCAAGAATTTTGTCATCATTATTTTCTACTCCGACAAATCCCGTAAACATATGGCCGGCAGGACTTTTCTGAGTTATCATTTCTTTGAAAAGATTTTCAGCCTTTTCATTGCTTCCAATAATAATTGTATTAAATCCTATCTCTCTCTTATGAATCCGGTGAATTGTTCGGCTCGTTAAAAGTAGACGGAAGAAATAGGTTAAACCAAAATGTAAACCAAAAAGGGTAAAGAATAATTGATAGTAGCTTACGTAACTATCAACATAGTCATCCAAAATAAAAACAAAGAAGATAAATATTACACCTGTGAGTGAAGTAATAAAGGTTTGCCACAACTCAATTAAACGTGATCTGCGGTATATATTCTCATAAAAGCCGGTAACATAATAGAACGTAATCCATAATAATGGAATAAACAGTAACCCCAGATAATAGTTGTTTGTGAACTCAACCGGGATTTCAATACCAAAACGTTTGGGCTCAATTACTACTTTACGGTATATGAAAAAGATAGTCCAGCTGATAGCTGCGGCCATAAAATCCAATGCCAGATATCTTATTACTTGTCGCTTTTTATTCATTGCCAAATGCTTAATTCTGTCAGGGGGTTGATACAGGAAGCACAGGCTTCTTCATCCTAAACGATAGGCAATAAAATAAATTGCAAGATGAATAAATATTTTTTTATCTTAATTGAATCTTTGAAGTCTTTCATTTATAATATTGTATAACTGAATGACTTCAAGATAATTATTTAAACCGGTTGCCGGTTTACGATTAAATATGAGAGTGTCTAGGAAATCAACTGCTTCATCTTCCGACTTCTTATCAGTAACGTCTATGTTCAGCCCGTTCATTGTATATTTATTTTTTGAAAAGTCAAATTCCAGGAATTGATCCTGCATGTAGATTTTAGTCTGGAAGCAACCCTTATCTTCCATTTGTTGGAGATGGTAATTGATAATTGACCCGTCATTATATTCCAAATGAATATATTTATATTCTGCTTTTATTGGAGAAGAAAAATAGTTTGAAACACATGTTTTTCGTGGTATGGCTCCGGTAAAATCCTTTAACATAAGCAGCAACCGGATGAGGGTTTTTTTATCGGTTTCTGTCTTGTCGTTCAACACTACCTGAATACTGGCAGGTTTTTTTATTTTATTTGCCAGCCAATCAATTCCGGGTAAATAATAGTAAGGATTAGCTACATGAACAATACATCTCGCTTCGTTAGCAAGTTTAATTAATTGACTTAGCTCATCAGGTGTCAGATCAGGATAGCTTGCTGCAAATATATGTTTCGATTTTTTTATAATATCACAAATTAGAGGAAAGGGGAGCAGTGAAAATTTGTTGATGAACAGTGCATCTGAACGTTCTATGAGTTCAATTCGATTGAATTCAGGCGCTTGTAAATGAAAACTTGAAGGTAAAGGTTGCGTTCCAACTGATGATTTTCCGATTATATGTACTTTTTTATGTTGCTGTACTCTGGATGTATATGGTTCCAGAAGTTTTATGTCTCCAATCAATCCAATATTTATCATGTGTGAAAATGTTGTTTAAGTTATCTGTGTTCTTTTTTTACCGGAGTGAAATTATTAAAATTATATGTTAATATTGTATATAAACAACTTTTAACAATGAAATGGGTTCTATAAATTTGCACCTTAAACAAAAGTCAATGGCAGAAAACGATACATTACGTCATCAGGGAATGCGCAAAAAGCTGGTGGAAGGTTTAAAAATTAAAGGCATACGGGATGAGAAGGTTTTAGAAGCCATTGGTAAAGTTCCCCGACACCTGTTTATGGAAAGTTCTTTCATTAATTTTGCATATAAGGATCAGGCATTCCCGATTGGAGCGGGACAAACTATTTCCCAACCATATACTGTAGCATTTCAAACACAGCTTTTGCAGGTGCAGGAGAATGATAAAATTCTTGAGGTTGGTACAGGGTCGGGTTATCAGGCAGCTGTGTTGGTAGAATTAGGAGCCAGGGTATTTACAATCGAACGACAAAATGAACTCTTTCAAAAAGTGCAGTTGTTTTTGCCGGAAATAGGTTATAATCCTGCAATATTTTTTGGAGACGGTTATGAAGGATTACCCAACCTTGCACCTTTCGATAAAATACTTGTTACAGCCGGTGCTCCGGAGATTCCTTCAGCACTGAAAATGCAGATGAAGGTAGGGGGGAGGATGGTAATACCTGTAGGAAACGACACAAGACAAGAAATGATGGTTATTATTCGGTTGTCGGAGGAAGAGTTTAAAACGGAAAAACATGGAGGCTTCGTTTTTGTTCCTTTACTTAAAGGTAAAGTAAATCATTAGTTTATGATAAAAATAAAGAAATTTGTGGTTAATCCACTGCAGGAAAATTCATATGTACTTTCTGATGAGACCGGAGAATGTGTTTTTATAGATCCTGGTTTTCATTTTGACGTAGAAAAGGAAGAAGTCCTGAATTATGTGAAAGAAAATAATCTGACTCCGGTATGTATAATTAACACGCATTGCCATTTTGATCATGTCATGGGTGTTGAATTTATTCGCAATGCCTTCAAGATTCCGTTTGCTGCTCATCCAGGTGATGCAGATTTGATTATTAATGTTGTTGAACAAGGAAAATTATTTGGGTTTCCTATGGAGCAGGTCAATGCGCCTGATATCTGGTTGCATGAAGGTGAGGATTTTTCTTTTGGAAACACCAGTATGAATATAT
>DASRQG010000263.1:0-18185 GCA_035645995.1 Mariniphaga sp.
TGAGCATAATGTTGAAAATGCACATTTCCAGGCAGAGAAACATGACTACGGATATACGAAACGTGCAGCTATGTATAATTTTTTTGCGTATCACTTAAAACTAAATTCCGGAGCGGTCACATGGTCACCCTCTATCAGTGAAGACTTCGTGACTATACTTCCTGAAAGCCAGCTTAAAGTATATACAGAAAATAGTCCAATACCTGATGATGCTCTAAAAGGCGATGAAACAATAATGAATTATTTAAATATACAGAATTAAATAATTTATGATAAGGGTGTATTTGATATTTAATATTTAATTTTTGGAGGTGCTATGACTGAAAAAGAAAAGATGTTAAGGGGAGATTTATATATGGGTTCAGATCCAGAGCTTACAAATGAACATATTCGTGCTGTAAATCTATGGAGAATGTATAACTCTGTACCCCCTGAAAACAGACTCCGAATGTTAGAAATACTAAAGGAATTATGTCCAAACCAGGGTGATAATGTCTATGTTACAGCACCTTTCTTTTGTGATTATGGTTATAACATTCACATGGGAAATAATGTCTATATCAATTATAACTGTACAATTCTTGATGTGTGCCGGGTAACGATTGGTGATGATGTGCTGATTGGTCCTTCTGTTGAAATCTATACAGCCATTCATCCAATAGACTGGAAGGAAAGGGCTACAAGAATTGAGTATGGAAAGCCTGTTACAATAGGTAATAATGTTTGGATTGGGGGCAATGCCACAATTTGTCCGGGAGTTACTATTGGAGATCGTTCCGTGATTGGTGCAGGCAGTGTTGTATGTAAGGATATACCTGACAACGTTGTAGCTGCAGGAAATCCGGCAAGGGTTATCAGACATCTTTGAAAATAATTGATAAAAATGAAGGAATTATTAATAAGTAAACTTTTTACTATGAAACGAACCTGTTTCGCAATTACAAAAAGAGATGTAAATTCATCATTCGGATATCATGTAGCCAGCAAAAAGCCATTTTATGGTTTGAAGTGGACAATCTCAATAGTCATTGCTTTTATCCTGATCACATCAATCAGCCATGGTAATCTTTATGCTTCCGGAGTGTCGGACAGTATTAACCCTCTTTCAGGTAAGAAGGCAAAAATTAAATTGTTTAATGGTAAGAGCCTTGATGGGTGGTATACTTTCATAAAGGGAAAAGGTAGGAATAATGATCCTAACGAAGTGTTTTCTGTTCAGGATGGTTTAATAGTGATTTCAGGTGAAGAATTTGGTTGTATAACAACTGTTGATGAATATGAAAATTATAAGCTGGTGGTAGAGTTCAAATGGGGAGAAACAACCCATGAACCACGGGTTGAAAAAGCAAGGGATAGTGGTATATTATTACATTCTGTTGGAGAGGATGGTGGTTATAGTGGAATTTGGATGAACTCTATTGAGTGCCAGCTCATTGAAGGAGGTACCGGTGATTTTATTGTAGTCAATGATGGTTCTTCAGATTATTCAATTACATGTCCGGTTGCGGCAGAGAAACAAGGAAATTCTTATGTTTTTGATCCGAAAGGTGAATTAGTTACAATTAACAGTGGAAGAATTAACTGGTACGGTCGTGACCCCGATTGGAAGGATGAAAAAGGATTCCGGGGAGCTAATGATGTTGAGAAACCTGTGGGTAAATGGAACAGAATTGAGTGTGTTGTAAACGGCAGAGAGATTAAGGTTTATCTGAATAGTAAACTGGTAAATCATGCTTTTGATGTTAAACCTAATAAAGGCAAAATACAGATTCAATCAGAAGGTGCAGAAATTTTTTTCAGGAAAGTGGAACTAACTAAACTTCTTCCAGAGTAAATCAGGATTAGTGGGAAATTTAACGGACAAGATTTAATGATTCCGGAATTAAAAGAAATCAACGTTTATAATTGAATTAATAATGAAAGTTAATCGACGTCTTTTTTTAAAGAATGCTACAGCCGCATCAAGTGTGATCGTACTTAGCGGCTTTCATAGTAAATTGACTTCAGCCGGATTAACTGATCAAATTAAAATTGAATCACCATTTCATGGTGCAGTTCTTAATTCCAGGCATGGAACTAAAGTGGAGGGAGGATTAAAGATTGAAGTAAGCGGAGAAGCTCCACTTGAGGGATTTGTTACAGTAAACGGTGTTCAGGCAGTACAAGAAAACCGCAAATTTAAAGCTGATATAATTCTTCGTCATCCTGAAACTGAGATTATTGCTAAATCAAATGGATTGCATGGAGTTAAGTCCCATACTGTAAAAGTTGTATGGGATAAAAATTCCTTTTCTCGTTATGGATTTGAAGTTGATGATAATATATTCTTTCTTCGCGACATTGCCAAACAAAGATACCGTTCAATTTTCGATTGTTTTTACCTTGAGGGATTAAAAAATTTGCATCAAAAATATGGCACCAAATTTTTATTGAATATATATTTTTCAGATGGAAAGGAATATTCCGATGCTGAAGAATTTACGCTTAAGCGATTTCCTGATCGCTATAAAAAAGAATGGCAACAAAATTCAGACTGGTTAAAACTTACTTTTCATGCCTATGCTAACCTACCTGATCGTCCATATCAGGATGCTCCTGTACCGAAATTAATAAATGATTTTGACAAGGTACGTGAACAGATTATTCGCTTTGCCGGAGAACAAACCTATACACCTCCTACCATTGTACATTGGGGTATGATGCCTAAGCTGGCCTATAAAGCCATGGCTGCTAAAAATGTGAGTGTATTACGAGGTTATTTTATAAAAAATAGCAGCGGCAAATGGGATGTTAATCAAAATATGGATGCTGTTAGATCGGAATATATTTCAAAACAATATGCCTTGAAAGATTTTGAAAGTGGGATTGTTTTCTCAAAAGTTCATTTGGTATGTAATACAACACCGTTGGAAAAAATTGTTCCATCACTTGAACCATTAATATATCATCCTCAAGGTGCTGAAGTCCTTGATCTAATGACACATGAACAATATTTCTGGCCTTTTTATAAGAATTATCTGCCCGATCATTTTGAAAGACTTAATAAGACAATTGGTTGGGCTACAGATCATGGATATAAACCCGTGTTCTGGAATGATGGGTTGCTGGGAAACCCGGTATGAATTTTCTTATTTATAATAATAACAACTAAAGACAATAAAATGAAACAGCTTCTTCCCATAGAATTATTAATATTAGTTGTAGCTATATTATCAACAAATTGTTCAAACAGATCGATGGTGGAAAGCAATAGTGCAGGGGTATTTGGTGATAGTATTTATATGCAGAACCTGCCACCACAACCTTCTGAAACAGAATGGAAATTCATTGATGATCTTAAAGCCCCAATGTGGACAAAACATGATTGGGAACAAAAAAAATCTTCACCCGGACAAGTTGATCTTTCTGAAGGAATTATTCTAAAAAAGAATTTTGCGGATCCTAAAGGTTATCTTGAAACAGCTTATGAAGACCTGAACCAGTTTTTTGAAGCAGCAAATGTTTCGACCGATAAAGGCGGATATGCTATTGAGTTTATAACTGTTGATGATTTAGAAGGTGAGGCTTTTCGTATTGAAACGAACGATAATAAATGTACAGTTATGGCAGGGGATGTGGAAGGAATAAGACGTGGTATTTATTTTCTGGAAGACGAGATGCTTCGTCTGCGTGCGCCATTTTTACCCATTGGAACATATGAAAAGGAGCCTGCAATTAAGAGCAGGATATCACGATGTTTCTTTGGTCCTATTAAACGTCCTCCTGCTATGCGTGATGAATTAATGGATGAAGTTGATTATTATCCTGATAATTATCTGAACCGATTGGCTCATGAAGGGATAAATGGTTTATGGTTAACCATTGAATTCAGGGATTTAGTTTCTACCAGGTTCACTCCCGATAATGGAAAAGATGCAATTAAGCGCCTTGACAAGTTGAGCAGGACTGTAGAAAAATGTTTACGGTATGGAATAAAAACTTATATTTTTTGTATTGAACCCCGTGCATGGGAACCTAATGATCCTGTACTAAAAGTTTTTCCTGAACTGGGTGGCCATGTAGCAGGAAACAGGCATCTATTTTGTCCACTAGGGGAAGAATCAGATGAGTATCTTTATGAATCAGTGAATAAAATATTTAAAGCTGTTCCGGATCTTGGAGGAATCATAAACATAACACATGGTGAAAGGGCAACTACCTGTCTTAGTGCAATCTCATCGTTTAGCGATCATGAAGATCAGATAAATTGTCCGAGATGTAAGGATAAAAAGCCATGGGAAATTCTTCATGCTTCACTTTCAGCGATGCAGAAAGGTATGCATGATGTTAATCCGGATGCAGAATTGATTAGTTGGTTGTATATGCCCCAACCACAGCGATTTCATCCTGGAGATATATATCAATTGGGTGATTGGGTATATGATCTTCCGGAACACACCCCTAAAGGAGTTATTCTGCAGTTTAATTTTGAATCGGGTGTGGAAATAGAAGCATTTGGGAAAAAGCTGGTAGGTGGAGATTATTGGATTTCAAAACCCGGCCCTAGTGACAGGTTTGAAAATATTGCCAATATAGCACGAGAACAGAATACGCTAATGTCTGCCAAAATTCAAACCGGTAACTCACATGAACTGGCTACTGTTCCTGTTATGCCCGTTCCTTCTCTTTTGTATGAAAAGTTTAGTGCGATGCATCGTCTGGGTGTTACCCACACCATGTTGTGTTGGTATTTTGGTAATTATCCCGGATTGATGAATAAAACGGCAGGAATGCTTTCAATGGAACCTTTTCCTGAAGATAAGATAACTTTTCTACATCAACTTGCATCGATAGATTGGAAGGAGGAAGATGTATCTAAAGTTGTTGAAGCATGGCAATATTTTAGTGAGGGATATGAAAATTACCCCCTGACGAATCATTTTCAATATTACGGGCCGATGCATGACGGGCCGGTGTGGCCTCTTCTTCTAAAACCTGCTGATGCTCCTCTTTCACCCACCTGGCAAATAGGATCAAGTACTACACTAAAACCCTGGCCGCCAAGTGGAGACAGGGTTGGAGAGTGCATTGGAGGTGTATTAACTCTTGACGAAGTTGTGGAACTCACTCATCGAATGACTACCTCCTGGGATAGGGGTGTGAAAATTTTCGAAGCACTGGAAGAAAATTATCAAAATGAACGTGAAAGAATGTTGGATATTGGAGTTGCAAAGGCATTAGGAATCCAGTTTCGTACCGGCTACAATATATTGAGATTTTATATGTTGCGTGAAAAGATGTTGCGCATGGAGGGGTTGGAACGATTAGAGCTACTTGACCAGCTAACAGATATAATTAACGAAGAAGTTAATTTGAATGAGCAGCTACTGGAACTTTGCAAAAAAGATTCAAGACTAGGTTTCCATTCTGAGGCAGAGGGATACAAATATTTTCCAGAGAAAATTGAATGGAGAATGGCTGAGTTGAAAAAGGTTTTGGATTTTGATGTTCCTGCTATTGAAACACAAATCAAGTTGGGTGAATTTTTATTTCCTGAATACACAGGTAAGATACCTGAAGGGGCGGTTGCTCATTGCATTGATATTTCAAATAATGCAGCGAATGAATCATTGTTACCACCAGACGAACTTCAATGGCAGGAATTGAAGGAGGGTAGCAAGGGCGCAAAGGTTCAATGGGCTTCAGCACGAGATTCAAATGCATTATATGTATGGGTATCAGATGTTACATCTAAAGGTAAAAAACAAGTCGCTACAATTTCTAATTTAAGAATAAAGATTGAACCACAAAGGCTTTATCCGGCATATCATTTCTCATTCAACAAACGACCGGAAGATAATGGAGATGATCCGGTGCGGACCTTAGGTTATTCATTAGTTTATACTGCAGGTTTCAAAGAAGTTGAAACAAAGGGTAATCAATATGCAGTTGCACGAATACCATTTAGCATTTTGAGGATAGTTCCGACTGAAGCTTTACCTATAAGAGTTGATGTAATTGTGGAAAGCGAAACGGGCAGAAGTTCATGGAGGCCTGATAATCCGCTTACACCACGGTTAATTCTCGGAAGTGATAATCCTGCGGATTTGGGGTGGTTAATTTTCAACTAATTTATTAATGATGTATCGCCATATTTTGATTCTGATAAATGGATGGAGTGACACCCTTAATTTTTTTAAATTGCCTGTTGAAATTCGAAAGGTTTTCAAATCCGCATTCATAAGCGATTTCGGAAATGTCTTTTGATGCATCAATCAATAGTTTGCATGCATAGCCTATGCGAACATTCATTAGAAATGATTTAAAAGTCATGCGGTAAGTATATTTAAAAGTATTATAAAATGTGGTGTATGACATATTGGAAATATGTAATAAGTCACTAATATGTATTTGCTTGTTAAAGTTTTGAATAATAAACTGCATTGCTTTCTGCATTGGTCTATTTTGATTTAAGCGATATGTTTCCAAAAATGCAGGACTTGCAAGTGGAGTTAATTCATCTGTATTAGATAGTAATTTAAAAATTGAAAATAATGAATACAATTGTTCCATATCGTTCATGTTTAACATGTCATCCATGATTGAAGTAATTTGATATTTACACTGGCCGTAAATTTCAAATCCCCGGAAAGCATCAGTTAAGAAATTTTTCAAGGCTTTATTTTCAGGAATCATAAAAAATTTATCACCAAGGAAATCATGAGAGAATTGAATTACAATACCTTCACCAAAAAATTGTTCCTCGCAAGAATAATATTCATTGTCGCAAAGCCATTCATGAGGGATATCGGCTCCAACAAAAACAAGATCATTTTCAATAAAACGGTCGATATTATCTCCAATCATTCTTTTTCCTCTACCTTTTTTGATATATACTAGTTCATATTCAGGATGATGATGCCATGGAGAAAATGGCTTTACTTCGTGATAAAGGATAAACGATTTGGTGGGTTCTTTAAAAAGTCTGATTTCATGTACTTTCATGGTTCATATTTGATTTGTAATATAAAAATACATTTTTTTTGAAGAAAAATTAGAATTCACCATTTTTTTTTGAAGAAAAGTATTATTAAAGAATAGATTAGTATTACATGATTTTCTAAATTATGTATAAGTTCACAACATTAATTTAAACCACTTCCATTTTGTGAATAAAAATTGATTGAAAAGGAAGGATCGTTGAAATTAAATTATTAAAACTATGGACATAAAAGAATCCAGAAGAAATTTTATAAAATTATCTGCCGGAGCAACAACCGGGCTTTTATTGCCGGGGATTTTCCCATTCAGCTTATCTGGAACGGGTAAAAAAGAAACTGTTTCAGGTGATTTGAGGAGTAATGATTTTAATATGCATTCAGGATTTGCCGAAATTGATATTTCTCCAGAATTCGGGATGGAGCAACCCGGTGGATATGGGAAATCATTTCATAAAACTTTTCATGACCCTTGTAAGGTCAGAACTGCGGTTTTTTTTGACGGCAATAAAAAAGTTGCAATTGCAGGCATTGATGCATTAATGGTTCATCGTTCTCTGGTAATAGCAGTAAGGGAGAAGGTGCAAGCACAATGTGGAATTCCTGTAGAATCAATTTTGATTGCAGCCTCTCATTCACATTCATCCGGTCCAACTGGTATGATTCAACCCGGACAATATGACCATGCAGACTCATTGGTTAAATCTCTTGCATACGAAAAATCATCGTGTGCCGATGCAAAATACCTTAAATTAATTGAAAGTAAATGTGTAGAAGCAATATGCAAGGCTAATAATTCGCTTGAAGAATCACTTCTTGGTGTCGGGACAGGTCACGAAGAGGAGGTTGCGTTTAACCGCCGTTTTCGTATGAAGAATGGGATTTCTTATACACATCCGCGTCAAGGGAATCCCGACATTATTGAGGCTGCCGGTCCGGTTGATCCCGAAGTAGGGGTGATTGGTGTGTGGGATAATAAAGGCAAATGTAAAGGTTGTATTGTAAATTTTGCATGTCATGCTACCACGAATCCCGGAGGTATTTCAGCCAATTGGATATACTATATGGAACAAACAATCCGTGGAGCAATGGGGCCCGAATGTATTGTTGTTTTTGTAGCAGGGGCCAGTGGGGATGTAACACAGGTAGATAATCTGAGTCCCTATCGAAATTTAGCCGGAGAGGACTGGGCTCGCTTCGTTGGGGCCCGTGTAGGTGCTGAAGCTGTGAAAGTACTTTTAAGTATCCCACGTGGAAAAATGACCCCGTTGGATGTAAAATCAATTGTAATGGAAGTTAAACGTCGCAATCCGGATCCTGCACGCGTTAAGCAAAGCAGGCAACTTGTTCAGAAATCACCTGAAGAGGTTGGAAGCACTGAATGGGCTTTTGCAAAAGAAATTGTTTTATTGGATGCATTAATAAAGAATGAACCGTTTGAAACTGTTGAAGTACAAGCTTTGCAGATAGGTCCGGCTGTTTTTATTACCAATCCGGCTGAATACTTTTGCCAATATGGGCTTGATATAAAAAGTAAAAGTCCATTTAAATATTCTTTTCCAGTTTCATTAGCAAATGGTTGTGTTGGTTATGTTCCTACACTGGATGCTTTTGGAAAACATGGAGGAGGTTATGAAACACGTCTTACTTCATACAGTAATTTAGAGATTACTGCAGGAAATACAATGGCAGATGCAGGAATTGAGCTTACAAAACAGATGAAACCGGGTAATGTTCCCGAATTTGAAAAAGCACCTCCTTATACGGGTAATGCATGGCAATATGGAAATGTAAAACCAGAGTTAAAATAAATCAAGTAATCTAAGCCGGTGAACCAGACATGGAATATTTTGAATCATATCAAAATTATTTCAGGTTCCATCGGTTTCAGTTAAATTTTTTAAGCCGAAAAGATGAAAACTAATCGAAGGAACTTTATTAAAGCAGCCGGCCTAACTGGCACAGGAATGATGACAGGTGCAATTGCTTCATGTGCCGGAAATTCGGCAACTACACCTAATACACTATCACCTCAGGTAATTTCTGAAAAAGAGTATCAACAGAAATTTAATATGAGTGGTTTTTCTGCACCACCACTTAATAAGGTACGGGTAGGATATATAGGTATAGGCAGTAGGGGTTTGGGATCAGTCAGAAGAATGAGGCTGATTGAAGGAGTGGAAATAAATGCTTTGTGTGATATTAAAGAAGAAAAGGTAAAACAAGGGCAGAAGGCTTTGGACGAATTGGGAATGCCTTCTGCAAAAGCCTATTCAGGGGATGAAAATATTTGGAGGAAGATGCTTCAGGAAAATGAACTTGATTTGATTTATGTTGCCACTCCACGACACCTGCATTCGGAAATGTGTATTCATGCAATGGAGACGGGTAAGCATGTAGTTACAGAAATTCCTGCCGCACCCACCATTGAGGATGCATGGCGTTTAGTGGAAACATCTGAATCCACACAGAAGCATTGTTCAATGCTTGAAAATTGCACTTATGATTTTTGGGAGTTGCTGGTTCTGAATATGGTGAGACAAGGTTTTTTTGGAGATATAGTTCATGTTGATGCAGGATACATTCACGATCAACGGACAATTAATATTGATAAAGCCAAAACATGGAGGATAGAAGAATTTATTAATAGAAATGGAAATATTTATCCGACGCATGGACTAGGACCGGCATGTCAGGTGCTTAATATAAATCGGGGTGACAGATTAGATTACCTGGTATCAATGTCATCAAATGATTTTACAATGGGGCCCAAGATCGATGAATTAGCCCTGACTGACGACTACTATAAAAAATATAAAGATAAATGGAAGTTAGGTAATATCAATACTTCAACTATCCGAACAGAAAAAGGAAAAACCATTATGCTTCAATATAATGTTAGTAATCCCAGGCCTTATGATCGTCTTCAGCAGGTAGTCGGTACAAAAGCTATTTCTAAGAAGTATCCATTTCCATCAAGAATTTCAGTCGGGCATGAATGGCTCACTGAAGAGGAAACTGCAGCTCTGGTAGAAAAATATACACCTCGTTTGGTAACCTTGGTAGGTGAAATGGCAAAAAAAGTCGGGGGCCATGGAGGAATGGATTTTTTAATGGAATGGCGACTAATCGATTGTCTGAAGAACGGATTGCCTCTTGATATGGATGTATACGATGCCGCTGCCTGGAGTTCTGTCGTACCACTAAGCGAATGGTCGGTTGCCCATTCATCTACCCCTGTGAAATTTCCTGATTATACCTGTGGAGCTTTTACTACAAACGCTCCGATTGATCTGGAATTACTTAAAGGAGGGAATACAGGAATAAAAAGCATACCCAATAGTTAAAACACACCTTAAAATTTTTATTATGAATCATAAAAGAATCAAATCTTTCTGTAATTGCAGCATCATCTTTTTTTTATTGATAGTCATTCTACAGGATGCGTATGGCAAAGGCAGCTCAATTAATGTTGAAAATAATCAGGAAAAGGTTTTTATGGCAGGAGCTGCTACCAGTAATATAACACCTGAACTGGGAGGTGGTATCATAGGAGGATGGGGTATTCCGGAAGCATCTTATATACATGATGAATTGCATGCCCGCTGTCTTGTGCTGGATGATGGAAGTACAAAGCTTGTTTTTATTATCGCTGATGTATTAGGAGTAAATCAGGATTTAACTGAGGAAGCTAAAAAATTAATTCAACAAGAAACCAATATTCCACCCGATAATGTTCTTATTTCGGCAATTCACACTCATTCTGCCACAAGTGCAATGGGAGTGGGGGAGAATCGTAGAAA
The DNA here is from genome assembly GCA_035645995.1 of Mariniphaga sp. Taxonomy (GTDB): domain Bacteria; phylum Bacteroidota; class Bacteroidia; order Bacteroidales; family Prolixibacteraceae; genus Mariniphaga. The sequence goes on from DASRQG010000263.1 coordinate 10,781, forward strand.
ATTTTCCACGGGAAATGAGTTCGATGAATATCAAAAATTTATAATCAGGCGTTTTGCTGATGCTGTAAGAATAGCCATACAAAATTTGGAGCCAGCACAAATCGGATGGGGGGCTGGAAGTGTGCCGGAACATGTATTTGTTAGGCGATGGGTCATGAAGGAGCCTGTTATAAATCCTTTTGGAGGATATGATAAAGTGATGATGAACCCGGGGGTTTCAAACAATAATAAACTTGAACCGGCAGGAGTACCAGACCCCGATGTTTCATTCATATCTGTCAGAACTCGAGAAGGTAAACCCTTAGCTTTATTGGCAAATTATTCTTTACATTATGTAGGAGGAGTGCCAACAGGGCATATTTCAGCGGATTATTTTGCTGTTTTTGCTGACCGGATAAAGGAATTGTTAGATGCTGAAAATCAAACTCCATCATTTGTTGGAATAATGAGTAATGGTACTTCAGGGGATGTGAACAATATTAATTATGGTGGTAGTGCAGAAAGAAATCCTCCTTACGCTAAAATGCAAAAGGTTGCAGAGGACGTTGCACGGGAAGTGTTTCGGGTCCATAATAGAATCGAACACTACAATTGGGTTCCTTTACAAGCTAAAAAAGTGGAACTTACTCTCAATACTCGTAAACCCGATAAACAACTGATAGAACGATCGAAAAATGTTTTAAAAAGACCCGATACAGAAAAACCTGTTCATCAGCATGAAAAAACTTATGCAAACAGGATTCTGGATTTGAATGAATGGCCGGATCAGGTTAATATTATATTACAGGCTTTTCGTATAGGTGATTTAGGGGTTGCAGCCATTCCTTTTGAAACATTTTCTGCTACAGGGCTGGAAATAAAAGAGAAGAGCCCCTTTAAACAAACTTTTACCATTGAACTTGCAAATGGATATTATGGCTATCTTCCCACACCTGAGCAATATAAGCTGGGAGGTTATGAGACTTGGTTGAGTACAAGTAAGGTGGAAAAAGAAGCCTCCGTGAAAATAGTTGATAAGTTGATTGAGTTGTTTAATTCAATGCAGACAAACCTATAAAAAGATTACTCATATATCTGAAGCTTTGATTTGACGCTGATAATATCCGATGCAAAGATACCCTTGCTTACTTGGTTATATAACTTTATTCTCTCAATTAAGAATTACTGGCAATTAAATTAGGTAGTAAAATAAAGTAACTTATAAATTATTCATAAAACTAAAATCAATATCAAATGTCCAACAGAAGAAAATTTATCAAACAGGTTGCAGCTGCCGGAGTTGCAAGCACCATGCCTGGCATTTTAATGGCACAACAAGAAAACTCACCTGATAAGATATGGGCAAACTTGTTGCATCTTAGTTATAATATGTGGGAAGATAGCATCCCATTGAAATACAGAGATGAAAATTATAATTGCACCAATTGCCAGGAAGCCCGGGAATGGGCACATCCATATCGTTCATTTCTTACTTTTGATGACCCTACCTGGGATATTTTGTTAAATGAAATGGCTGGGGTTGGAATGAATATGGTAGTTATTGATGTTGGGGATGCAATTCAATATGAAAGCCATCCTGAAATTGCTGTAAAAAATGCATGGTCACCTGAAAAATTAAGATCGGAACTGGCTAAAATGAGAAAGTTAGGCCTGGAACCTATACCTAAGTTGAACTTTGCAGCTACACATGATATCTGGATGGGAGAATATTCTCGAATGGTTTCAACAAAAAAGTATTATGAAGTTTGCCGGAATTTAATAAGCGAAGTGATTGAATTATTTGATTATCCACGTTTTTTCCATTTAGGAATGGATGAGGAAACAGCGCAACATCAACGAAGGTTTGATTATGCTGTTATCCGTCAAAATGACTTGTGGTGGGGGGATCTTTATTTTTATATAGGCGAGGTTGAAAAGAAGGGCGTCCGTCCATGGATTTGGTCTGATTATGCGTGGCATCACCCTGAATTATTCTTTAGAAAAATGCCAAAATCTGTTTTACAGAGCAACTGGTATTATGGGTCGAATTTTGATTTAAAAAAGTTGAAGGAACCAACAAGGAACTATGTTAAGTTGTACAATGATTTAGAAGATCATGGTTATGATCAGGTGCCTACCGGAAGTAATCACTCCAATGAAACAAATATGGAAGCAACAGTAGATTATTGTAAAAAAGTGATAGATCCTTCAAGGCTATATGGCTTTATGACTGCTCCCTGGAGACCTACATTAGCGCAATGTGTTGACAGACATAAAGAAGCAATAGTTCAAGTAGGCCGAGCCATTAAAAATTTCTAAGCGGTAGTTGTTCAAGATTTAAATATGGATACTATAAAAGGATTTCTCTTGATTCTATGTTCTGTGTGTTTGTTAATTGTTAGTTGTAATCGAACGAACACCAGTGATATTTATAAAGTAGGTGTAGCAAAAATTGATATCACACCTCCTGTGGGATATCCTGTACATAAAGTCACAAGCGATGGGGTGTTGGATGCTCTTGAAGCCAGAACGATTGTTTGGAGTAAAGGAGATAACCAGGCTGCTTTAATAATGGCTGATCTATTTTATATTCCATTAAGCCTCTCAGAATTGGTGCGTAATTTGGCATCGGATGAAACCGGAATTCCTGTATCTAATATTTGTCTGGCTGCAACTCACACTCATGCTGATCCAACTTGTTATGAAGAGATAGAACAATATGTTCAGCAAAAGAAAGCTGGTAATTTAAAGGATGAAGATATTAAATCTTATGCCGGACAACTTGTGGAGCGTTTAGTTGGCTCTGTTGTTGAAGCTTCGTCAAATTTAAAAGAAGTTAATTTTTCATCAGGAAATGTGATTATTGATAGTGTAGCCTTTAATCGTCGGCATCTTATGAAGGATGGTACAGTCAGAATGAATGGAGGTTTATTAAATCCTGATATTATTGGTGCGGTTGGGCCGATAGATCCTGAACTGGGTGTCGTTTTATTTATGGAAAAAGAAAGTGGAAAGCCTTTTTTATCCTTCTCTACATTTGCAATGCAGCTGGCTACAATTGGAGGGACAACAAAGTTTAGCAGTGGTTATCCACATTTTCTTGAAACTGAATTACAGCAACATTTCGGCGAAAATTATATATCCGTATTTGGTGAGGGACCAAGTGCAGATGTTAACCATTGGGATATTGCAAAACCAGGCCCTCAAATTGGTTACGAACTGGCAACACAGCCTATTGGGAAAAAACTGGCTGACGGTTTTCTTGATAACTTATCTTTCTTAAAAGAAAACAAAGCAACGCTGAATGTTCGTAATAAAATTGTTGATGTTCCGATTCAAACCTATAGCGAAATGGATCTGGCCTGGGCTAAAAGTTATAATGACAAACCTGTCTCTGCATTAATTGCAGCGCGAATCAGAAAAATTTTATCTCTTGAAGAACTTCGCAATAAATATGGAAACACAATGCCAGTTGAAGTACAAGTCTTTCAGATAGGTGATGAAACAGCAATTGTAGCATTGCCCGGGCAGATTTTTGTAGAACTGGGTTTGGAAATTAAAAAGTCTTCACCATTCGAAACAACTCTCATTGTAACGCTGGCTAACAATCATGAAGAATGTATTCCCTTGAAAAAAGCTTATGCCGAAGGAAGCTATGAGGTGGTGTATTCCCTAATTGATTCCGGTGGTGGAGAAATGCTGGTTGATGCAGCTTTAACGCTGTTAAACGATGTGAAAAGAAATTAGAAGGGAAAATAAAATTTAAATAAATAATTAAAAAATTACTATGTCTAAATTAGCAATTCATGGTGGCACTAAAGCCATAACAGACAAAATGGTTGGCTGGCCAAATTTTAGCGAAAAAGCAATTAAATCAGTCGAAGAAGTACTACGTTCAGGTAAAGTAAATTACTGGACCGGCCCCAGAGGGATGGAGTTTGAGAAAAAATTTGCCGAATGGCAGGGAAGCAAATATGCAATATCGGTTGCGACTGGCACTGCAGCTTTGCATGTAGGGTTGACAGCCCTTGGAATAGGGCCGGGTGACGAGGTGATTGTACCTAGTTATACCTTCATCGCATCGAGTTTCTCAGTTGTACAGGCAGGTGCCATCCCCCGTTTTGCTGATGTAAATCTCGATGACCATTGTATCAGTATTGAGTCTGCTGAAAAGCTTGTAAATGAAAGGACAAAAGCTATTATGCCTGTCCACCTCTATGGGAATGTTTGCGATATGGATAAAATCAATGCTTTTGCGAAGAAACATAATATTTATGTTATTGAAGATAATGCAGAAGCATATGGAGGTTCTTTTAAAGGCGTAAAAACTGGTGCATTGGGTGACATTGCAGCATGCAGTTTTTGTCAGAATAAAACATTTACAACCGGTGGAGAAGGTGGTATGGTGACTACAGATAATGAAGAGTATGCATGGATTGCTCGCAGTTTTCGAGATCATGGCTATGATGTGAAACAGAGGCTGAGCCTGCTTGAATTGGAGCAAAAACTGCCATATATTCATAACATGGTAGGCTGGAATTATAGAATGACCGAAATGCAGTCAGCCATAGGCCTTGCAGAATTGGACAGAATTGATGATTGGAATATGCCCACAAGGCGCAGAAATGCACATATAATCATTGATAAAATTAAAGACTTACCACAGGTTCTCTATGCACCCATTGATACAGAAGAGCGTCGTAATGGTTGGTTTGTAATGGCATTTTCATTGGATATAGAAAATATGAATTGTGACATTCAGGAATTTGTAAATGCTGTAACTGCAGAAGGTGCTCCTGTATGGAAAGTTTTCTGGCCACAATGCCATACCGAAGGAGCTTTCCGGAAGCATAATGCTTTTGGTAAAAGTGGTTTTCCATTTAGCTCAAAGGAGTACACTGATGCTCAAAGTGTGGATTACAGTACTGTTGATGTTCCAAATGCCCGATGGCATGAAAAACACACCTTCACTTGTTTTGCATTTCCTACTTATACGAAAGAAAACTGCGAACAGATTGGTGATGCATTAAGGAAAGTAATTGTAGCATTCTCAAAATAATAGCGAAATGACTAAAGTAGTTAAATGGGGAGTTATTGGCTCAGGAGGTATTGCCAGGAGAAGGACAATACCTGAGGGACTAATGAAAGCATCCAAAGCTAAATTAATATCTGTTTTTGATATTAACCCAGAGGTAAATAATTCAGTAGCGAAAGAATTTGGGGTCAATGCATCGCAAAGTATTGAGGATCTTTTGAATAGTGGTATTGATTCGGTTTATATTGCATCACCTGCAAATTTTCATTTACAACATGTTGAGATTTGTGCACGAGCTAATAAACATATTTTATGCGAAAAACCGCTTGGTTTAACAGTAGAGGAAGCTGAAAAGATAATAGCGGTTTGTAAAGAAGAAGGTGTGCTTTTGGGAACAGGATTGATGATGCGGTTTCATGCACAACACCAGGCAGCGCTTAAGATAATCCGGGACGGTAAGTTAGGGCAGCCTTTATATGGCAGGGCTCAACTTTCCTGCTGGTACCCGCCAATTGAGGGCGCATGGAGACAAAATCCGGAAACGGGTGGTGGAGGATCACTCGTTGATATGGGCAGTCATTGTATAGACCTTCTGGAAATGTTTTTTGGTAAAATTAAAAGTGTAAATTGTTATATTAACAATAGCATCCATCCCTATAAATCGGAAGATAGTGCAGTTGTTTCCCTTGTTTTTGAGAATGGTGCCATGGGAACTGTTGATACTTTCTTTTGCATTCCTGACAGCAGCAGTAAAAATATGTTAGAATTATACGGCTCAAAAGGAAGTATAATAGCTAATGGAACAATAGGACAGGGTGAAGCAGGTGAAATGATGGCTTATCTTGAAGGAGATGAGTCAGGCTATGATGCTTCACAACAAAGAGATCTTGCCAGTGGAGAATTTATTAATCCCACCCCTGTGAATACTTATAAGGCAGAAGTGGAAGAATTTAGTGCCGCCATTCTTGAAAACAGGGAGCCAAAAAATAGTGATAAAATTGGCTTGTCGAGCCAAAAATTAATAGCTGCCTGTTATCAGGCAGCTAATTCAGGAAAAGTAATTCATGTTAAATATTAAATCTATTATGGACAAAAGAGTATTGGCATTTTTAGCACATCCCGATGATGCTGAATTGATGTGTGCAGGCACATTAGCACTAATGAAGAAAGTAGGATGGGATATCCATATCGCAACAATGGCCCCAGGTGATAAGGGCACTGCTGTGCATTCAAGAGAGGAAATAAGTATCATTAGGACAACGGAAGGGAAAAATGCTGCTGAAGTGATTGGTGGAACATACCATTGTCTTGATTCTGAGGATGTATACATTCTGTATGACCGCAAAGCAATAAATGATGCAACAGGATTAATCCGAAGAGTGAAACCAAGTATTGTTTTTACTTCAAGTCCCAATGATTATATGATTGACCATGAGATGACCAGCATGATTGTTCAAACAGCTTGTTTTGCTAGTGGTGTTAAGAATATGGAAGTCGAAGAAAAACATTTTGAACCGGTTCCATACTTATATTACTGTGATCCAATGGAGGGCAAAGATAAATTTGGAAACAAAATAACGCCTTCCTTTCATGTTGACATTTCAGAAGTAATTTCTACGAAGGAAAAAATGTTGGCTTGTCATGAAAGTCAACGAGGATGGCTATTGGAACATCATAAAGTAGATGAATATATATTGGCGATGAAAAGATTTGCCGAAATCCGGGGTGAAGAAATAGGTGTTTCCTATGCAGAAGGATTCCGTCAGCATTTAGGTCATAGTTTCCCTCAGGATAATATTCTTAAAGAAATTATCGGGAGTAAAGTTTTCTAACTATTATTTATCAAAAACTAAATTTAAGGAGGTATAAAAATGACACGAAAAATAAGTATGCTCGCTCAGGACTGGTGGGATTTTACCACATTGGATGATGAGTTATTAAATGATGTAGCTAAATTAACTGCAAACGATCTGTTGCAATTATCAAGGCCTGGATTTAGGGTTGTATTTTATGATACATTGGAAGATTTTTATCTAGCTGAAGCTCTCGAATATATTACAGCATGGAAACAAAGCACTTCAAGTAGCCCTGTAGGTGTGTGTGGTCCCATTGGGCCAACAGAGCAATTACCACTCGTAGCCAGACTGGTAAATGAACTGCAGCTTAATCTTTCAAATGCCCATTTTTGGGGTATGGACGAATGGGTTGTAAACGGAAAAGAGATTGATTCAAATCATCCCTTATCGTTTGAAAAAGCAGACAAAGATTTATGCTTTAACCGGATTGATGAAAATTTGAGAATGCCTGAATCTAACATGCATTTTCCAAAAGTTGATTCTAGAGAATTTATTCAAAGCTGGGATAGTGGAATCCGTTGCGCAGTAATGCAGG
>DASRQG010000264.1:0-9325 GCA_035645995.1 Mariniphaga sp.
GTAATACTCTGTGATCGGGATGGCTGGCAGACCAAAGTTGCATAATGATGACCCGTGGGCGAACTGCTTTCAAAAAAGCCTCACCCATAGCGTCATGATATGCATGGTGGTTTGCTTCGCACACTTCTACCGGACCGGCAACCAGCCCCACCGGCGTTTCAATATCCCGCCATGTTCCTGTAGCATTTGAATTAATAATATCTCCACCGTTGAAATAATCGAACTTCCCGTATGATATCCGAATTGCAGCACTGCAATGATTTTCGTTTGGAACCTGTTTTTCTTTCATTTGTTCTAAAGTGGCAAAATGGTTATAAACTTTATTCTGCACTCCGGTCCAAACATATCCATTAGCAGCCAGGTTTCTGATTTCGAATTCAGGATATTTATCTGCATGCCTGAGAAGCGTAAATTGCTTATTGGAACCAACTTCAAACTGTTCGGCTGCAGCTCCGCAGGATACATGCCTATCGACAAAACTAATGTAGTTTTGCATATTATTATCATCGGTTAACGGGGTCGGCCAATTATAATCCGGCCAATTGCGATCAACAATTTTCTTAAAAGGAATTTTATCACCCACTTCAGTAATACCCGTGAGAACATAGTTCCCTTTAACGGATTTTTCCCTACTATTTTGGACATCCCCCATATGATCGCCATGAAAATGTGTAAGCAAAATATAATCTAATTCTTTCCCGGGTAACGGTTGCATCATATGACTGATATAACGTGTGATCCATTCCCCAGAACTTTTCGTATCATTCGGCCTGGCTTCAGTTACTCTTGGAGAGGGGCCTGTTTCTCCTGCATCTATCATCATAGTAGTTCCGTCCGGAAGAATGGCAAATACACATTCCCCTCTTCCCGTATTAATGTGGTGAATATCCATATACCCCTCTGACCATTCCGGATAAGTGTCACCCTCTTTTACTTGTGCAACTACAAAAGATTGATAAAATACCGCCAACACTATTAATAACTTTCTTATTGTCATATCTGGAAAATTATAAATTGATCATGTTTAATTACTTTTATACGGTCCAAATAATCCCTGAATGGTAAAACTTTCCGATGAATCATCCAGAATAAAGACATTGAAACTGTTTCCTCCCGGATTTACTCTGATCACAATATGACCCTTTGTACTTTTTAATTGTCCAACCAGGTTTTCACCTAATACAGTTCTGTTCACATCAAAGATATGAGTTGTAAAAACATCTCTTTTATCGGGATAAATCCTATGCGATAACATATTTCGTAGTGCCGCAGCATCAGGATGACTAAGAGCAAAACCTTGGATAACAAATACCTGAGGGCGCACCGCCTTAATAAATCCTGCCCCCATGGCGTCTTTTGCATGATGGTTCGCTACGCAAACATCCACCTGACCTGTTGCCAGGCCTACAGGTGTTTCGATATCTTTCCACGTGCCCGGTGAATAGGTATGAACCAGATCGCCTCCATTGAAGTATCCAAACTTTCCATAAGATATTCGAATGGCCGTGCTGAGTGCATTCTCCTCGGGATACTCCTCTTTGTCCAACTGATCAACTGGTGGAAAATGACTTCGTGTATTGGTATGTAATCCTGTCCATACACGACCGTTAGCAGCAATATTTCTGATTTCAAAATCGGGGTATTGATCAGCCTGTTTCAGAAGCTTAAATTGTTGATTAGAACCAACAATAAACTGCTCAGCAATTGCACCGTTTGCAACATGCCATTTAACAAATCGAATGTAATTCTGCACGTTTGGGCTGTTGGTTAATAGAGAAGGATAATCATAATCGGGCCAATTACGGTCTATAATCTTACTAAACGGCAAAAGTTCACCTACTTCTGAAATTCCTGTAAGAATGAAGTCTCCATTATTTGATTTCTTATCGCTAAGTTTGATATTTCCCATATGGTCATCATGAAAATGCGTCAGGAGCATATAATCTAATTTCTTATCAGACAACGGACGCATCATGCGAAGTATGTATCGCGATATCCATTCCCCCGAACCTCTGCTTCCATCAGGTTTGAAATTACGTTTGTCGGTGCCCGTTTCTCCGGCATCAATCATCATGGTAGTTCCATCAGGCAGAATGGCAAACATACACTCCCCCCTCCCGGTGTTAATATGATGAATATCCAGATAACCGGGTGTCCAATCCGGATATATGCCACCTACTTTCACCTGTGCACTTAAAGTGGCTATGAAACAAACCCAAAGTATAACTATCAACAATGAAAACTTTCCTTTTTTCATATCAAAAAAGCTTTAATATCTTAGTCTTACCTTCCATCCTCTACTCTCAGCAATATTCCGATCGCACTCTTTTTCACCGGGATTACCACCCACGAAAACTGTTCCCCCTGCTCCAATGTATAAGGTTTTAAACAAGGCATTCAAATCCCCTTCAGCAATTTGATTGTCGGTGCATACTGCATAATTCATTATTGTATTTTTACTAAGATCCAGTGCTGTTAATCTATTTTCATAGCAATCCATCCGATTCAATTTGGTATTCATACTAAGATCCAATTTGGTCAACACGTTTTGCGAACAATTCAATCTTTCAAGATTTGTGTTATTACTGATATCTATTGTAACGAAACTGTTGTTGTGACAATACAGTTCAACCATTCCGACATTTTTGTTAAGATTCAAATTTGTCAAATAATTACTGTTGCACCATAACTCCTTTAGCGCAATATTATGTGTTACATCCAGATGGTTTAATTGATTGTCGCTGCAATCGAGGTAGATTAATTCTGTATTCTTACTTACATCCAGATAAGTAAGCTTATTTCCACTGCAATCGAGTGATGTTATGTCTTCCCCATGAACAGCAATAGCACGAATAGTTGAACCCGGGAATGATCGTTTAACCTCTGTACTTATGTTTTCATTCAGCGTAACGACCTCCTCCTCCGATCCGTCGCCCCAATTTATTGTTGCCTTGCCACTTCCGGATAAACGAAAAGACACATAGCTCCCTTCTCGTGTAATCATATTAATCCTACCGGGATTCTTAATTTTGGGAACAAATGATTCGGGATAAGAAACAAAAAACATCTTTTCTTCACTTTGAGTAGGAGTCCATATATCCAGCTCTCGACTGTTGTCATATAACTTTAATATCCACGACTCGAATTTACGTTGACCTTCATGCAGTACTATCACCCGTGCTCCCGATCCACGTTCACCATAAACCTGTCGTCCGCTTGTCTGACCAAATGCCAGACAAATACCATTCAAACAGCCGATGTAATTATTGTTGTGCTGGTGTCCTGCAAACGTACCCATCACGTCCTTACAATCCTGCAAAGCTGCGTATAAATTTGATCGACTATCAGGTGAAGTCGGGTGAACTTCAGCTTGATATCCAACTGTGGTGCTTTTCCCAACAACTTCATTATATTCCGGAAAAGGAATATGAAAGAAGGCCAATGCCGGAAGGGGTTTTCCACCATTTTGTTTTGTATATGCAGTGCTCTGTCTTTTGTACCATTCTACCTGGCTGTCATCTATCCACTCGTAAACACCCGTATGATTTTCGGGTGGACGATTTGTCGCCGAAACATCTAAAACATAACATAAAGCTGCCGTTTTATCCGAACTGGAAGATTGTATGGGCAATACAAAATTTCCGGCTCCGGCTATTTCTTCAGGGCCACTAATAGTCAGGTTATAAGGCAACCCTACAATGGCATCCATTGTCTGCTGTTTATTAAGCTCGTACTCTGCATCATGATTTCCAAGCATGGCTGCCCAGGGAGTTTTTGAGTCAATCATAACCTGTGCAACCTTCAACCAGGCTTTCTTTCTATTATCCGAGCCGACAACATCGCCTGTTAATATCACTAAATCCGGCTTTTCCCGTTCAATCACAGTTTTCATCATAACCAACGCACTATCCGAACGATAAGAGTCATATTGAATATGGATATCCGTAAACTGAACGATTTTGAACCTTGACAGAGAATTGAATTTCAATATGGGCCTTTCCTGCCCGATAACAATCAAAAAAGAACAGACGATAAGACTGAATGTAATGAATAACTTCTTCATAGGAAAAAAATAGTTTTTAATAGCAGCCTGTAACTTACATGAAGAATCTTTATCTCCTTGTGCAATTTCTGTACAATGCCTGCTTCATGCGTTAATATATTTGTATTCTACACTTTCTTTTTTTCTTCTATACCCCGTGAATACAGATAAATTAAACGAAATTATTTTTTCACATAAGATGCAGGTTACTCGTAATCTTAATTACACTAGTCGGTTGTCAATTCCGTATCCCGCTCGTTTCAATTCTGTCTATCACGAAATAATCTTGTTATATAATATATCCGGAAAATGAAAAAACCCTGGTCAATAATGTAATGATTCTCTTGCTGAGGGATGAATTATTGTTATATTGAAGTACTTAGAGAGAAAAATTTACAAGAAATGGTAAAGATGATACATGTAGTTCAGCTCAATTTTTAAAACCTTCTTTCAAAAAATTCATGCCTTCAGATATGTGGTATTCTACAGTTTTAATTTTTATACCATACTTTTCTGCTAATTCCTTGTGCGACATCCCCTTCAGCTTTCTCCCAATGAATATTTCTTTTCGTTTAACTGGCATCAATTGAATCAGGTCATCCATTTTAGCAAGGGCTTCCTCAAAGTTATACTCCTCATTCAATTCAACCACATCATCATACAGAGAGGCTATAACATCATGTTTTAATTGATTGACTTTTGAAATCTTGTTAAAATGCTTACGGATAGCATTCATAGCAATGGTAACAATAAAAGCATGAAATGATTTATGAACATCAATTTCCTTTCTTTTATCCCAAACTATCGTAAAAACCTCTTGCACAACATCTTCCGCGATCTCATTCTCTTTAAGCCAGCTCACTGAAAACAAATACAGTGGCTTACTGTAATGATCAAAGATCTTCCGAAAACAATTGTGATCCCCTTTTATAATCCCTTTCAGAAGTTTAGACTCGTTATTTAATCTGTTTTTCAACTGTATATCAATTCCATATCAACTATTCAAATATAACAATTAAATGTTCAAAAGATTCAATCCCTACAAAGATGAATTTCAAGAAACAATTCATCTAAATTAAGGTTGTTATGTTGATTTTTATTTAATCATATTTTAATCGGAATAGGTGACAATGTAATTGCTAAGTCATCCATATTATTGAGATACAAAATAACTGCAAAACTTTCAACTGAACATAATACTAAAACTATACTATCTCCAAGGTTTCTTCGATACAAGTTCGATACAAGTTCGATCTATCTTGGATTCAAATTCAATTTTTATCGAACATACATCGAAGATAAATCGAACAGAGGACCAATTTACCAAGGGATAAAATATGTGGAAATTAAAAAAAATACTACCTGATTATAATAAAGTGAGGGATACAATGTTATATAACCAACAGCAAGAAATTCAGAAATGAGAACAACTTCTTTAAATACGGCACCAAAAAAGCTTCTCAAGTACACCATTTTGATGATTATATTTTTATTTCTGATGGCCACCTGGTCGTGTAAAACATGTAATTGTCCGGCCTATACTTATAAGAAACCAGTACCAACGGTAATTGAACTTCATAACGATCACACCTGATAATACTTTTCATAAGCCATTAGAATTTAAAACCAGCTTTTTCTAAATTCTTCAAGCATAGAGATTCATCAGCACATTCCTGTAAATAACTGTCTAAAAAAAAGGCAGTAAGGTAGATAAATGTAATCGTACTTAATAAAGTAACTTACGCTTTAAATTTATATTAAAGATAGGGTCATAGGTTCTGAAATAAACCATCAAATTTGAAACTATTAAAATTATGTATTTACTTTGTATGTGAGTAACATTCAGGATGAACCCTGGACGAGAATAAAACAAAAGAAATATAATAATTTAAAATTACTCTACCATGTCAAAGATTAAAATTGGAATTAATGGTTTTGGCCGCATCGGACGCTTATTTTTCCGTGCAGCTGCAGCAAATGAAAATGTACAAGTAGTAGGTATCAACGACCTTATTGACGTTGATTATATCGCTTACATGCTTAAGTATGATTCAACCCATGGCCGCTTCAATGGTGAAGTATCAACTGAAGACGGAGCATTGGTTGTTAACGGTCAGAAAATAAGAATTACCAATGAACCAAATCCTGCCAATTTAAAATGGGGAGAAGTAGGTGCAGAATATGTTTTGGAATCAACCGGTTTATTCCTCACAAAAGAGAAAGCTCAGGGTCATATTGATGCCGGTGCAAAAAAAGTTATCATGTCAGCACCATCGAAAGATGATACTCCAATGTTTGTAATGGGTGTTAACAACTCATCTTATACAAACGACATGACTTTTGTATCGAATGCATCATGTACTACTAATTGTCTGGCACCTGTAGCTAAAGTACTGAACGACAAGTTTGGTATTGTTGAAGGTTTGATGACAACTGTTCATGCAACAACTGCAACTCAAAAAACAGTTGATGCTCCATCAAAAAAAGACTGGCGTGGTGGACGTGGAGCAGGCCAAAACATTATCCCTTCATCAACAGGTGCAGCTAAAGCAGTAGGTAAAGTTATTCCTGCTCTTAATGGCAAACTTACCGGAATGGCATTTAGGGTTCCAACTCCTAACGTGTCGGTTGTAGACCTTACTGTACGTCTTGAAAAAGGTGCTTCCTACCAGGAAGTATGTGCTGCAATGAAAGAAGCTTCTGAAGGCGAATTGAAAGGTATTCTTGGATATACTGAAGATCAGGTTGTATCTAACGACTTCCTTGGCGATGCACGCACTTCAATCTTCGATGCAGGTGCAGGTATCGGTTTGAATGATAATTTTGTTAAAGTTGTTTCATGGTACGATAATGAGTGGGGTTATTCTTCTAAAGCTCTTGACCTTATCATTTACATGGACTCTGTGAAGTAAAAAACAGTGACAGATACATATTAAAAAGGGTGCCTTATAGCATCCTTTTTTTTTATGCCTGTTATAATCTGACAAATAGAGAAAAATCAAATCAAACAGAAAAAAATGATTCTCTAGTTCAACCCGTAAAGAATTACTGATCCATTACAATATTACTTTCAAAATCTATTATACTGGTCAGAATAAAAATTTTATGAATTGATGGTAGAAATCTCTTCTCCTTCGGTAGTAATAAACTTTCGGGCAAGGTTTGCTGTCAGACAAGAGTGAATTGGAATGATTTCTACCAGATCGCCCAATTTGAATGCATCGAAATGCTTTTGAGATACTCTTAAAACACCGTGTTCCTGTGAAAGCCGTGTAACATAATTCCTTTCACTTAAGAGCTTTTTTTCACCCGTTCGGGTCACTTCAATCCGTCCGTAAATTTCTTTCCCTTCAACATTTTGAAGAGAATCTTTTGAGAGATGAATTGCTCCTCCATAAATGACAACCTCATTTCGTGAAGGTTGTTTAGAAACAACAGGACATATCATTCTGACAGCAATATCATCAAAGGTACAAACACCCAAATTTTGCTGCATCAGATCATAAAAAACAAAATTCCCCGGCCTGATTTCATCTACTCCCCCAAAATTAGTACATATTGTGCAAGATGGAGTATCTCCAATACTCACCTCAATATTTGGATAAGCAGATTTATATCTGTATTTAAGGGTTCTCAATTTCAGCAGAGCATCAAAATGACGACTAAAAATCTCATTTGTAGAACGCGCTGAATAGGTCAGACCATTGTGAGTAAGAAATCCTTTAAAGGTTATTAGATTATTTGTGCCAAGTATTTCAAGAATTGCATCGAGTTTACTGGTTTTTGAAGTTATAATCCCAGTGCGATTGTATCCGGTATCTACTTTTATATATACACCTATCGGAGAAGTAACATCATTGGTTAATACTTCAGCGGCCTGTTTATTTTCCAATGCAATATTCAACTGAACCTTTGACGCCAATTTGTTTATAGCAGCTATCTCCAGTATGTTGAGCGGAAAAGCAATTGTAATATCATCCCAACCATTATCTGCAAAATATTCAGCCATTTGCACAGAAGAAACAGTGATGGCATTAACACCATAATCACGAAACCATTCACCGATTGTAGCTGATTGATGGGTTTTAAAGTGCGGTCTGAACTTCAGGCCGTATGCCTTCGCTTTTTTAGTCATCCTTTCAATATTTCGAAGGCAAATCTCTTTATTGACTAACAATGTTGGACGTATTATTTCTGCCATTCCTATAGAATTTTTTGCTTCAAACTTTTAGCCAGTGTTTCCCTGAGATTTAATAGTTCGGTTGATATTCCAACTTTATATATATGTGGGCTGATAAATCTTTTATGTTCTTCAGGAAGCTGGCTGGAGCGTTTCATCAAATACGCGTTTATATCAGCAGTATTTAAAGATGACTTAAATATTTCTCCCTCATCCACCACTTTTTGCAGTAGTGCTTCCTTCTTCAATCCTGCCACAGTAGTACTCCGTTCAGGATAAATAGGATGATGAATAATTTCAGCCCGGTTCTCATCTTCCTTTTCAAGCAATATACCATCTCGAAAGAACATGCCGTCCTGATCGAAATATCTGTAAACTTTCTTCTTACCAGGCAATGTAACTTTTTCCAGATTCTCCGAAAATTTCATTTTACCCTTACCATTAACTTCGGCAAGTTTATAAACCCCATCAAGAGCTGCATTATCCTTACCGGTTATGAGCTCAGTGCCAACCCCGAAAAAATCAATAGAAGCATTTTGCTCGTGTAATAAGCTTTTGATTACATGTTCATTCAGTTGATTTGAAGCAACAATATTCACATATTCAAGGCCCTCATCATCCAGCATTTTACGTGCTTTTTTGCTAAGGTATGCCAAGTCACCACTATCGAGGCGAATGGCTTTTAACCGGTGTCCTTCTTTCTCCATTTCTTGTGCAACACGAATGGCATTTGGAACTCCTGATCTCAGTGTATTATAAGTATCAACTAACAGTATGGAATTTTCAGGGTTTGTAAAAGCGTACGCCCTGAAAGCTTCCAATTCATTATCGAAGCTTTGTATCCATGAATGAGCCTGGGTTCCAGAGGGAGGAATGTCATATAATTTTCCGGAAAAAACGTTTGATGTAGATGATGCTCCTCCAATAGCTGCTGCGCGGGTTGCATTTATGGCTCCCAGTCCTTGAGCCCTCCGTAAACCGAAATCTGAAAATTTACGGTCCCCACATACCATTTTAATTCGGAAAGCTTTTGTGGCTATTAGTGATTCGAAATTAATGATGTTCAGCAAAGCACTTTCAATAAGCTGACATTCAATTATATT
>DASRQG010000265.1:0-3035 GCA_035645995.1 Mariniphaga sp.
AAATACAGAATTAGTAAAACTTTTCAGCAAAGGTGACATGGCTGCCTTTGATGCTATCTATTACAAATACTGCCAAAAATTGCATGCATTTGTAATGATGTATTTGAAGCTGGAAGAGGATGCAGAAGAAATTGTTCAAGAGGTTTTTGTGAAAATATGGCAGTCGAGAAGTAAAGTAGATGTTAATGCTTCTTTTGAATCATATCTGTTTACCATTGCTTATAATACTACAATGAGTTTGTTACGTAAACGGATGAGTGAAACTAAATCGCGGGAATATTTAAAATCTTTGCAACAAATCAGTACTTCGGAGGAGATAATTGAAGATATCTATGTTCAAGAACTGAATCAAAAGGTACAATCTATAGTGGATCAATTAACTCCACGTCAAAAAGAAATATATCTACTGAGCCGTGAAGAAGGCCTGACTCATGGAGAAATAGCCAAAAAATTGAATATTTCTGAAAGCACAGTCAATAACCATCTGGTAACTATCCTAAAATACCTCAAAGAAAAGCTGGGCTATGAACTGACAGCCAACATATTATATATATTCTTGTTTTTTTCCTAAAAAAAATATCAATTTTATATAGTTATCCCTCCTACCCTTACGCGTATTATTAATAAGCTTACAGAAAAAAGTTTAGTTCTTAGTTTTAGTAGAATTAGGTTGAGTACCTCTCGAAGTTAAGGGAGGTACAAATTTTGAAAAAGTATATGAATAAAGGAATCCTCATAAAATATTTGAAAAATCAATGTTCGAAAGAAGAATTCGAAGCGTTTGAAAATTGGGTAAAAAAGGATGCTCATAATAAAGAAAGTAAGGATTGGGGGTACGAACAGTGGCGATCTCTGGAATTAAAATTAAGAGAAGAGGATAGTGAAAAATATAGCGCGTTGCTTCATAAAATTCATCATGAAATAAATCTTCAAAACAGTAAAAATGAAAACAGAAAAGTTATTACTGTGGCAAAATTCGCAGGATGGTTGAGCCGCGCTGCAGCAATACTATTTTTACCTTTACTTGGAGTGGTATTTTACTTACTCTCTAACAGTAATTTTAATGATGCAGCTCTGGCTGAATTATCAGTTGATTTAGTTGAAGTCATTTCACCCATAGGTTCACGAACGGTGGTGCAATTATCAGATGGTACAGAAGTTAACCTGAATTATGGCAGTAAAATAAAATATCCGAAGAATTTTACAGGCAATGCACGAGAAATTACATTAACAGGAGAGGGGTATTTTGATGTGGCACATGATCCGGAGAAACCTTTTGTTGTAAAAACCGAAAAGCTTAACATTAAAGCCATTGGTACTGAATTTAATGTACAGGCCTACCCCGATAATCCAATTGTATCTACCACTTTGGTAAATGGAAAAGTAATAATTGAAGAAACCACCGATAATAAAGCAGGATTAATTGGTACAATGGTACCGGGACAACATATAGATTATCATACAGAAACTGGCAAAATCAATTCCAATAAGGGTTCAGTTGATAAATATATAGCCTGGAAAAATGGAAAAATGATATTTGATAATACCTCAATTAGTGAGGTTGCCAGGGAACTCAGCCGAAAATATAATGTCGATATTATAGTAGAAGATGGCATTAAAGATTTAACCTATACAGTGACTTTTGTTGATGATCCGCTTTTCCTTATTCTTGATTTGATGACAGAAATAACACCGATTAAATACGTTAGATCTCAACGCAAGAAATTGCCTGATGGCACTTTTTCAAAACAAGAAATAAGAATTGTAAAGCGGTAATAAAATTTAATAATTTAAAACAGGTGGCCCATGGAATGAAGAAACTAAAACTATCCTACCAGTAGAAAAAAAGGAAGTGCGTCAACACTTCCCCTTAAATTCTAAAAAACAACCCGATAGCAATGAATCGGGCATTTTCTAATCATAACATTACAAAAGTATGAAAAATAATGAATGTATTTTTCGGGTATTAAAAATTCCCGGATTACAAAAAGTATTAAGAATTATGAAAATATCAATATTTCTAGTCTTACTTTCTGTAGTCAGCGTGTTTGCCAGTAAAACGTATTCGCAAACCACAGCATTAAACCTTGACATTAAGAACAGCACTGTAAAAGAAGTGCTTAAAAGCATTGAAGATCAAAGTGAGTTTGTTTTCATGTACAGTGAAAAATTGATTGATGTAGAACGTAAAGTAACTGTAACTGTAGAAGATCATAAAATCGAGGAAATTCTTGACGCGTTATTTGCCGGGACAGATGTAAATTACAGGGTTAAAGACCGATTCATTTTATTGACAACACCAGAAGTTATTGTAAATGAAATTATAAGTGGGCAACAAAGAACTGTATCGGGAACAGTAACAGAATCGACCGGAGAGCCACTGCCAGGTGTAACTGTGATGATTAAAGGCACCACACAAGGAACTGTTACTAATGATGGAGGGGAATATTCATTAACAAATATTCCTGATGATGCAACGTTGGTGTTTTCTTTTGTGGGGATGAGGAGCCAGGAGGTTGAAGTTGGAGGACAGACGAGGATAGATGTGGAAATGGTTGTTGATGCTATTGGGATTGAGGAGGTTGTGGCTGTTGGGTATGGAACTATGAGGAAAAGTGATTTGACAGGAAGTGTAATACGAGCAGATATTGAAGCGTTTAGAGAGTCACCGAACATTAGCGTAATGCAATCATTACATGGGAATGTACCTGGTTTATCTGTTAGTCAGGTTAATCAAGCAGGACAAGAACCGGACATTCTTATTAGAGGACAATCCTCCCTTTCAGGTGAATTAGCACCTTTAATAGTTGTTGATGGTGTAATTTTTCGTGGTAATATTATAGATATAAATCCAAATGATATCGAATCAATTGATATACTTAAAGATGCCAGTTCTGCTGCAATTTACGGTTCGCAAGCTTCTAATGGAGTTATTCTCATTACAACAACAAAATCAGGGGGAATAGAAGGAAAGCCCAAATTCAATTATTCGGGTTCTTTTGCATTCCAGAGTCCGGTTAAAAAACTAAAAGCTG
>DASRQG010000266.1:0-5885 GCA_035645995.1 Mariniphaga sp.
TTACTCAAATCCTTTTTCAAAACCATCTTATTCATATCCAATCAAGCGATGATGATAATTCATTATTGAATTCTGTCTATTATTTTTTGCAATTAACGCTTACTAGTATTGCTTTTATATTTTATATTCGGTTTGTTGGCCATACAAGTATCACATTCAATATTGTTGCAAGAGTTATAATTATCTGTCTGAGTATCCCAATAACCATTCATCTAAAAAATAAGATCAACTCACTGCACGAGCGGAACAAAAACCTTAATCATGAAACGAGAATGATGCAGGAGAAAATCAAGTTATTTACAGAAAACTATGCAACACGTTTTATTGATCTCACTTCTGATAACGAAAATGACAATATAAGAATTCTGGTTTCAGAAGTAGTATATATAAAATCTGCTGACAATTATGTTGAAGTAGGTTATATGGAAGATAAAGAATTTAAAAAGAGAATGATCAGAAATACGTTAAAAAATATTGAGAAGCAGTTGAAAGAATTCAACAACTTTGTTCGTACTCATAGATCAAGCATTGTAAACATTCAGTATATAAAAAAATTGAATAAAAACTTCAATTCATACTGGCTAACCCTTGAAAATATAGAAGAAACCATTCCGGTATCGCGTCAGTACCTATTAGCTGTAAGAGAGGTTATATAAATCTCAGGGACGAATGACATTCACCATTTTCAATTCAATTCATCCATTAAATGCTCCATTTATCCCAATCAATCAGCAATACTTTAAAATATTCACTTTTGGGTATATTTTTGTTTAATTGTCAGTAAAAAATTATGATACAAGAAGAAAATAAAAAATTTATAAATACAATGAAATTAAAATACTCAAAACAAAATCTGGATTTCTCTACAGATTTGAGAAATACTGTAAATAATTACTTCAGGGAAAACAATATAGAACCTTTCGGTAATAAAAAAATTATTGTAAAAACAATATTGGTTTCTCTTTTATATTTTGTCCCCTACTTTCTGATGATAACCGGAGTAATAACCTCAGGACTATTGGTATTGGCATGTTGGATGTTAATGGGAATAGGTATGTCGGTAGTAGGAATGGTGACCATGCATGATGCAAATCATGGTTCCTTCTCAAAAAACAGAGGTATTAACCGATTCTTTGGCAATTCATTATATCTGCTGGGAGGATTTCCACCAAATTGGCGCTACCAGCACAATACCCTACATCATGGATATACTAACATCGAAGGGCACGATGAAGATATTGCCCCACCACATCTCCTAAGATTTTCCCCACATAGTCCCCAAAACAAAATGCACAGGTATCAACATATTTATGCTTGGTTCTTTTACTGTCTGATGACATTATCATGGATTGCAGTAAAAGACTTTAAACGCCTACAAAAATATAAAGCTATCGGTGCTAAAATAAGTAATAGAAGTTATGATAAATTGTTAACAGAATTAATCATTTCGAAGATAGTCTACTATACCATTTTTCTGATCATCCCATTATTTTTAGTTCCAGTTGCATGGTATTGGATTATAAGTGGCTTTTTAGTTATGCATTTTACAGGTGGACTTGTTTTAAGCAGTATTTTTCAAACTGCCCATGTAGTTCCTACATCTACCTATCCTGTTCCGGACGAAGATGGCGAATTAGAAAACAACTGGACAATACATCAATTATATACGACGTGTGATTACGCTCCCAATAGTACCATTTTCTCCTGGTTGGTAGGAGGTTTAAACTATCAGGTTGAACATCACCTATTCCCTAACATCAGCCATATTCATTATAAGAATATTGCACCCATTGTGAAGGCCAAAGCTAAAGAATACAACCTCCCTTATTATGTGAATAAAACATTTGCAGCAGCCGTATGGCAACATTTGAAAATGTTAAAAATGTTAGGCATGCCTCAAAATAAAGTTAACGTGGAATCTATTAATTCGGAAAGACTGTATTCTAAAGCTTGATAATTTAAATCAGAATTATATTGTAACCACAACCTCCAATATTTTTATCACTTCAGGTAAAGCGATAAACTTATTCACCTTCATCATTATGAAATGAAAAATTCATAATGTAGGAATCATGCATAAACCTGTTCCGGCAAGTAAAAAATTATTCATGAGGGTTTTTGTAATATTCATATACTATATTTTCACCAGTCTTTGTCCAGTAATAATTGAATTTAATCTGGAGGAAGTATGGTGAAAGTATAGTTCAAAAATCGTGATTTGCAGAAAAAAAGACTTTGGAAAGCATAAGATTCCATACTCAAACACTAAAGATTTGGCAGATATGTTATCTCCAGTTATATTAGAATTTATATAAAAGAGCTATACTGCTCCAGCTAAATAATCAAAGCTCCTGCCTGCGAAAAAACAAACTGATATTATCATTAAATAGCCATATTAACAGAAAACGCCTTTTATTCTCAATGTTTGTCAAGCAGTAATGATAATCTTTCAGTAAAATTTTATTAATTAGCATACAATTGAGCTTTTTAAAAATTTATAAACTTTAAAATTCGAACATGATGAGATACCTGCTTCTAATAACATTTCTGTTTACTGCGATAATTAGTATGGCTCAGCGGCAACATGAAAATCCTGACGATAACGTGGTCTTTACATCAAAAAGAAATCAAACACTGGTTACCACAAATAATGAAGGGAAAATGGTGGTAAATGTTACACCGAAAGATGCAAGAAAGATTAAATCTAAGGGATATGTAAGCTATAGTGATTTTGGTGCAAAAGGGGATGGAAAGACAGATGATATTAATTTTATTGCTGCCGCTCATGCTTTTGCTAACTTACACAGTCTTCCTGTAAAAGCTGATAATGATGCCAATTATTATATAGGAGGAACAAGTCGCACAGCTGTTATTCGAACTGATACAGATTTTGGGTCTGCTTCCTTTACCATCGATGACAGAAATGTAGAAAACAGAAATTCCAGTATATTTCTTGTGTATTCAAACTTGAAACCATTCAAACTTGAAGGTGTTTCATCATTAAAAAGGAACCAGAAAAAACTGGACATTTCTCTTCCACAGACATGTCTGATTACAGTCACAGATTCAAATGTCAGACGTTATATCCGATATGGCCCCAATCAGAATAATGGCTCCTCGCAGACGGATATTTTTATTGCCGATAAAAATGGAAATATAGATATGGATGCACCCATTATTTGGGATTTTAATACAATTACCGAGATTACAGCATTACCAATGGATGAAAACCCTCTTACTATTAAAGGAGGGCGGTTCACGACCATCGCTAATCAGGCAGAATCGAAATATACTTACTACAGCAGAGGTTTTTCAATCAGGCGATCCAATGTACTCGTTGATGGTCTGGAACATTATGTAACAGGAGAGGGTGATCATGGTGCACCATATGGAGGATTCCTGACTATTAGCAACTGCGCCAATGTAAAAGTGCAAAATACTATATTAACAGGCCATAAAGTTTATCAGACTATTGGTTCGGCAGGAGTAACCGTTTCGATGGGAACTTACGATATATCAGTAAACCGGGCACTAAATGTTACCTTTCAAAACTGTAGACAAACCAATGACATCAACGACAGTAAATATTGGGGGATCATGGGGTCTAATTACTCTAAAAATCTTACTTACGACAATTGTGTCTTCTCCAGGTTTGATGCACACATGGGTGTTGCAAATGCAACCATCCGTAATTCTACCCTGGGGCATCAGGGTATAAATGCAATTGGTAGTGGCCGCTTCCTGGTTGAAAACTCAACCATCCGCGGCAGAAGTCTTATTAATTTAAGATCTGATTATGGAAGTACCTGGCAGGGAGAGCTTATCGTTCGTAACAGCACATTTGTTCCCTCAAATGGCAGGCGTGCCAATGCCTATCTGATTGGTGGTTCATACTCCGGCCAGCACGATTTCGGCTATACCTGCTACATGCCAGAAAAAATTATTATAGAAAATTTGAAGATCGATGACTCCAATCATCCTGAAAACTATCAGGGCCCGGCAATTTTTGGAAATTTCAATTCACGCATGACTGATGATTCATACGTAGAAAAGTATCCATACGTTAAAACTAAAGAAGTTATTTTACGGAATATTTCTACTACCAGTGGGAAAGACCTGAGGGTTAGCGATAACCCATACATGTTCAAGGATGTAAAGGTGACAAAGCTTTAATGTTTTATATCTGAACTACTTTTTAACTTTTAGAGAAAAGTTGTTGTCGCAAAAGGCAACAACTTTTTTTTATTCCAGTGTTCATAAAATACTTCATCCGGAAATGACGATTGGTGCAGTTAAATTACCACACAAGAATTTAATTTTATCTTTAACTTTACGTATCTTCGAAAACAAAATATACTAAATCAATATTCAATTCGATAAAAATGATACGTATTCATACCCTATTCATTACCATCAGCATATTAGCAATTTTCGGCTGCACCACAAGCACTGATTTCAATGTATCAGACCTTAAATGTGAGAACCTGGTTCAACCTTTGGGAATAGATAAAGCAACACCACGCTTTAGCTGGAAAATTAATAGTAACAGCACCGGAAGCATACAGAAAGCATTTCATATTCTTGTTGCCAGCGAAGCATCATTATTAAAGGAAAACTCCGCTGACTTATGGAATTCAGGAAAAGTACAAGAATCTAATTCAATACATGTCTCATACAAAGGAAAAAATTTGAAATCAGGATCTACAGCCTGGTGGAGTGTTCGGGTTTGGGATCAGGAAGGAAAGGTTTCAGCATGGAGTGAACCTGCCAGATTTTCTATAGGCCTGCTTAATGAAGACGACTGGGAAGCTTCTTACATTACCTTTAATACCGAAAATGGCTATCGTGAATGCCCGCAGTTTTATTCAACCTTTGAAGCTGATGAGTTGGAATCAGATTATTACCTTCATGTAAATTCATTGGGTTATCATGAAGTATACGTCAATGGTAAAAAGACAGGGACAGGCGTACTGGCACCTGCAGTATCTCAATTCGATAAAAGATCTTTAATACTTACATATGACCTGGCACCTTACTTAAGAATTGGTTCGAATGAATTAATCATTTGGCTGGGCAGTGGTTGGTATACTGAAGGATTGCCCGGAGTGGTGAATAATGGCCCCGTAGTAAAAGCTCAAGTGGAAAAAATTAATAATGACCTGCAGGAAACAATACTGGCTACAAATGACACCTGGGTTGGAAGAAAAAGTAGTTATACCAGGCATGGGAACTGGAGGTCTGACAGGTTTGGCGGGGAAATAATTGACGGAAAACTTGCTTCAGATGATCTAAAAAGTGAAACTAACAACAATACCTGGCAGCCGGTAAGTGTAATCGATGTTCCAACACATAGTGTTACGCCGCAAATGACCGAACAAAATATTATAGCGGACACAATTCATCCAATTGACATTCAAAAAATTGGTGCCGATACATTTTTAATTGATATGGGGAAAAACCTGACAGGTTGGTTGAACATTGATTTCCCTGAATTAAAGAATGGGCAGGAAGTAAAAATGGAATATTGCGATCATCTTGTTGATGGTAAAAAATTCAACGATCGCAAACAATATGATCTTTATATAGCTTCAGGTGATGGGCGTGAGAATTTCATTAACAAATTTAATTACCATGGATTCAGATATGTTCGATTAACGGGTCTGCATGAACAGCCTGAAGCCAATTCAATAGAAGCATATCTTATTCATACCGGATTTGAGGATGCATCGGGCTTTGAATGTTCTGATCCTGACATGAATGCCATTCACGACATGCTACAATATACCTTAAAATGTTTAAGCATAGGAGGAGATTTTGTAGACTGCCCACAAATTGAAAGATTGGGATATGGTGGAGATGGAAATGCAATGACAGTCACAGCTCAA